>JAFGNQ010000047.1 GCA_016926925.1 Candidatus Aminicenantota bacterium | reverse complement strand
GTCATGATAAAACCTCCTCCTTGGATCAGACTGTCATTATTTATTTGTTTTGAGTGTTCGTTCCGCTCTTCTCGAGACAGTTCGATGATGATAAAAAAAGGATCCAGGCCGATAGTCTTAGCTGTGCGGAAGAAACGTACCATACGGAATAAAGTCAGTCAACCGCAAGTGTCACCTGGTTTTTTCTTTGAGCCCGCTGTATCTTTTTTTATTCATATCTCAAGCTGTTTGCAGGATTGGCCACAGCAGACCTGATGGACTGATAGCTGACAGTGAGGGCGGCTATGAACAGCGATAAAAACCCTGAGATCAGAAACAAATGGTATCCGATAGAAATCCGGGAGGCGAATTTCTGAAGCCATCTGTCCATAACGAAATAGCCGACAGGCCAGGCGATCAAATTGGCCGTAAGGACACACCTCACGAATTCTTTCGAAAGGAGAATGCAGATCTTCGAAGCCGATGCCCCGAACACTTTCCGGATTCCGATCTCTTTCGTGCGTTGTTCGGCCATATAGGCAGACAATCCAAACAATCCCAAACAGGAAATGAAAACGGCCAGGAAAGTGAAATATTTGAATATCGTGCCCACTCGTTCTTCTGATCGGTACAGCTCATCGATCGCGTCATCGATAAACTGATACTCGAAGGGATATTGAGGGCTGTGTTTTTTCCAAATCTCCTTGATAAAGGCTAGGGTCAGCGGAACGCTTTCCGTGCTTATCTTGAGACATAGGAAGTTAAAAAAATCAGGATAAGCAATGAGGATCAAAGGCTCGATCGTATAGTGGAGCGATCGCAGCTGGTAATCTTTGACAACACCGATGATGATGCCCTTATGATTCTCGTTCAAATCAAATCTTTTCCCGATAGGATTCTCTATGCCCATTTCCTTCACTGCTGTCTCATTGAGGATAACGGCGCTTGAGGCATCCGTCGATATTTCCTCAGCGAAAAACCGGCCTTGAGCCATCCCGATATTGAACGTTTTCAGAAAATCCGCATCGACGGCCTGCAATCTCATCTGCAAATGGAAATCAGCCGGTTTTCCTTCCCAGGTTGCCGAGGATGTCCCGCTGCTTTCGTATATGGGCAGACTGTGTGCTCCCGAGACACTCAGGATCCGGGGATTCTGCAGCAGCTTCGTTTTGACCGAAGTGTAATGGTTCCGCATGTCTTCTGTCAGGCGAAAGAATACGATGTGGTCTTTATCGAATCCCAGTTCTTTATTCCTCATATGGCGGACTTGGAGATAGACTACCGACGTTCCAATGATCAGAGTGATCGAAAGAGAAAACTGGATCACCACCAATACCTTTCGAAAAAGAGATCCCTGAGCACTCGATCTGCGAGATCCTTTGATGAATTTGGTCGGCTGAAAGGACGACAAAAGCAGTGCAGGGTAGCTGCCTGAGAGCATCCCGGTAAAAAGCACGATGCCGGCAAGTGTGAGATAGATCGTGATATTGGATGCCAGCCCGAAATCCAACGGTTTTCCGGACAGGGAGTTGAATATCGGGAGAAAGAATTTGGCGGTAACCATGGCAAAGAAAAAAGCAATGATGGACAGGATGATGGACTCGCTGAAAAACAAAATCATCAGGCTTTTGCGGCTTGCTCCGACCACCTTCCGAACGCCGACTTCTCTGTTTCGCCTCGCGGAACGGGCGGTTGCCAGGTTCATGAAATTGATGCAGGCAATGACCAGAATCAGGAGAGCCGTGAATGTCAACATAGCGACATATCGAATGTCACCGTGTCCTGCCATATCGAACTTGAAATGCGAGCGGAGATGGATGCTTCTCAGCGGCTGAAGATAGTTGACATCCGTGTCATGCGGCTGGTGCTTCTTGATGCACGTGTTCACTTTCTGGTTCACGGCTTGTACAGAGGCATCCTGCCGGAGCATGATATAGGTCAGCCAGGAAACATCTTCCCAGTTGTCCATCTTGAGACCGAGCCTTTGAAGTGTTTGAAACGGAATAATGTGATTGAACCTCAGATGAGAATTGTGCGGGATGTCCTGCAAAATTCCTGTTATTATGAAATCCGTTCCTTCCGAAGTTGTCAGAACCTTGCCCATGGCGTTTTCCCGCCCGAAGTATTTCCGGGCTATTGTTCTGGTTACGATGATGGAGGATGGATCTGAAAGAGCTTTATGGGGATCTCCTTCAATGAGAGGAAAGGAGAACATCTTCAGAAAATCCGGATCGGCCAGACAGCCTCTCTCCTGATAGGAATCCTTTCCACGCAGGAAGCGTGAATCCGTGTTCGAAAACCGGGTTGAAGCGATGATTTCCGGGTATTCTTCTTTCAATACAGGACCCAGCGGGATAGGGTTGACAGCAAAATACATGGGGTCTTCCTTGTCGGTTTCTTTGCTCACAATCCGGTAAATCGAATCGGCGTGCTCGTGAAACCTGTCAAAGCTCCATTCGTCTTGGGCCCACAACACTATCATTATGCAGCAGGCCATACCCAAAGCGAGGCCGGCAATGTTGATGAAAGAGTATCCCTTATGTCTCCGGATATTTCTGAGAGTGAATTTTAAATTATTTCTCAGCATAACAGTGCTCCATTTCATAGTGAACAGAGCATACTGCGTGACAGCTTGAAGAGAGTTCCAGAAAATCCACAGATAAGCCTTTGTGGGTCCGTGCTGTCGATATATCTTGGCATACTCTGTCGTATAGTCATCCGTGATGGCGAAAAGATCTTCATACAGGGACAGCCGTCGGAGTATCAGGAGAAATATTTTCGGAGGTCGGCCGGTATGTCCGCTCATTTTTTTTTGGCAAAGGAAAAATCCGGCACATCGTTCCAGGCTAATTTCTGGATTCTTTGGGCTTCCGATAAAGCCTTTTTACCGGATACAGTCAGGGAGTAAAGAATTTTTCTCCGCCCTCCTTGCTTGGAGAGAGGTCTGCTTTCCCTGGATTCTATAAGGCCTCTTCGTACGAGCTGGTAGAGGGTATTGTAGAGAGAGCCATAGTTTAATCTCTTTCCTGTGACTTTTTTGAAATTTTCTCGTATCGTAACTCCGTAAGCGTTGTCCTCGAGCTTCCAGACGGAGAGCAGTATCAGCTCTTCGTTTTTTGTGAGTTCATACATTCGGCACCTTTTAATATCTATTTATCATGAATACATATATTAAGACGTTTTGTTTTGTAATAAGGTTGACAGTTGTTTTATCCGAGCTCTCTTGAATATCGCATATTTCGATCCGGAACTGATACAACGGATTGAAAACTTCCTGTGAAAGTGTGCAATTGACTCCTTTATAATTAATTGATATTCTTCCCTCAAACAGAAAAAAATAGCCAAGAGGGAAAAAAGTGGCCATCAAATGTCCGAAATGCCGTACCGAAAATCCTGATACGCAGAGGTTTTGCGGTGATTGCGGTACCTCCTTAGCTCCCGCAGGAGACTCTCCTGCCGTCACCAAAACCATGGAAGTGCCCAAAGAAGAACTGGCGACTGGTGCTACCTTTGCCGGCAGATACCAAATCATCGAAGAACTGGGAAAAGGAGGTATGGGCAAAGTCTATCGAGTTCTGGATAAAACGCTGAAGGAAGAGGTGGCATTAAAGCTCATCCGGCCCGAAATCGCCCTGGACCGAACCACGCTGGAGCGGTTCCAAAACGAGCTCAAAACCGCCAGAAAAATCGGCCACAGATATGTCGGGCGGATGTATGAACTTTTGGAGGACAGAGGCACGCATTACATCACCATGGAATACGTCCGCGGTGAGGATTTGAAGAGCTTCATTCGGCGATCGGGTCAGATGGCCGTCGGGACAATGCTGAGAATAACCAAACAAGTCTGCGAAGGGCTGGCCGAAGCCCACCGTTTGGGAGTAGTTCACCGGGATTTGAAACCGAGCAATATCATGATTGACAATGAGGGGAATTCGAGAATCATGGATTTCGGCATCGCCCGCTCAGTGGGAGGAAAAGGAATAACCGGAGCAGGTGTGATGATCGGCACACCCGAGTACATGTCGCCCGAGCAGGTGGAAAGCAAGGAAATCGACCAGAGGTCCGATATCTACTCACTGGGAGTCATTCTGTATGAAATGGTCGCCGGCCGCGTTCCTTTTGAGGGAGATACGCCTATCAGCATAGGGGTGAAGCATAAGAGTGAATCGCCCAGGCCTCCGATTGAGATCAATACCGGTATTCCCGAAGACCTCAACCGCTTGATCCTCAAGTGCTTGGAAAAAGATAAAGAAAAACGCTATCAGAGTGCAGGCGAAGTTTCGAATGAATTAAACAAAATCGAGGGAGGCATTCCCACAACCAAAAGAATCATTCCGGAGAAAAAGCCTTTTACCTCGAAGGAAATAACCGTCACCTTTGGGCTGAAAAAAACCCTCGTTCTTGCTGCCGTTCTCATCGGCGTCGTGATTATTGGCACAATCATTTGGAAGCTTATTCCTAAAAAGGCCGCTTTGTCGGCGCCTAAAATCGCAAATTCCGTTGCCGTCATCAGCTTCGAGAATCAAACCGGGGATAGTGCCTTCGATTATCTCCAGAAAGCGATACCCAATTTGCTGATCACAAACCTCGAGAATACCGGGTACCTGCATGTGGCCACATGGGAGCGGCTGGACGATCTTCTCAAACAGATGGGGAATGCGGATATGGAATTGATCGACAAAGACACGGGATTCGAACTCTGTCGCAGAGAGGGCATCGAGTCCATCGTGCTGGGAAGTTATGTAAAAGCAGGCAATACTTTTGCCACGGACGTCAAAGTTTTGGACACGAGTAGCAAAAAACTCTTAAAGAGCGCGAGCTCTCGGGGTGAAGGCATCGACAGCATTTTGCGGACGCAAATCGATGAGCTGAGCAGGGAGATATCCCTGGGCATCGGTATCGCCCGGCAGAAGATCGAAGCGACCAAACTCAATGTGTCTGAAGCGACCACGGCTTCCATGGAAGCCTACGACGCTTATCTACAGGGAAAGGAAGCCTATGAAAAGTTCTATTTTGATGATGCCCGCCAGGATTTTGAAGAGGCCGTCGCAATAGATCCCGAATTCGCTGTGGCTCACCTTTTTCTCGGCCGGTCTCAGGGTGAGCTCCAGAATCGATCAGCCAGAGATGAACACTATAAGAAGGCCATGGACCTGTCGGCCAAGACGACGGAAAAGGAGCGGCTTTTTATAGAGGCCTGTTATGCAGGAATCATCGAACAGGATGCCGAAAAAAAGACCCGGATCCTCAAAGAGCTCGTTGCCAAATATCCAAGGGAAAAGGATTTTTATTATGAGCTGGGAGTCGTTCTCCATTCCCGAGGATTCAATGACCAGGCGCTCGAGGTTTATGAAAAGGCTCTTCAGTTAGACCCGGATTATGCGGAAGTTTGCAACGACTTGGCTTATGTCTATATGGATAAAAATGAGTATGAAAAAGCTATAGCATATTTTGAGAAGTATGCTTCCTTGAACCCGAACGATGCCAATCCTCATGATTCCATGGGAGAACTTTTATTCCGGATGGGACGGTTGGATGAAGCTATCGGGAAATACAAGTATGCTCTTTCCCTAAAACCTGATTTTTTGGAGTCCGCTTTCAGCCTCTCTTATATCTATGCCTTGAAGGAAGACTATGTATCGACTCTTGTTTGGATCGACCGGATGGTTGATAAAGCGCCTTCACCCGGATTGAAATCCGGAGCATGTCTGTGGAAGGGAACTTATCTTTATCTCCTCGGACGTCAAGAAGAAGCCTTCTCTCAATTTACCGCTGGGGAAACTTATGCCGAAGAGGCGAAAAATCCCTTCCGAGAATTCATGATCGCCTATTCAAGGGGCTGGGTCTATTACGACCTGAAGCGATTCGACTCCAGCAGGCAGCACTTTCAAGTCGGCTTGGATATTTTCGCCAAGCTGTATCCGGAAAGTTCTATAGGGAAATTTGTTTCGAGTTATATTCTTGGACTTCTGGATGTGGAGGAGGGAAAGATCGTCCCGGCTCAAAAGGAACTCGAGAACCTCCGTAAGTTTTATCTCGAATTATCCGATTCTCTGAAAAGAGAGACATCAAACTATGAAGACTGGCTTTACGGCAAGATTCTGTTGGCCCAGGGATCTTTCGAAAAAGCCGCACCTCTCCTTAGACATATATTTCCTGAACAGATGCGCAATTTGCGTGTGACCGATATGGGCCCTTACAATTTCCCTTTCCAGGTGGATGAATCGGCACAGCTTTATGCTCAAAATAGAGAATGGGATAAGGCCATCGAGGAGTACAAGCGTCTCATGACCGTAAGCCCCGGCTCGGAGAGCAGGCGCCTTATCAATCCTAAGTATCATTACCGGATCGCGAAACTCTATGAACAGAAAGGATGGAAGGACCAGGCTATCGCCCACTATGAGAAATTCCTCGATTTTTGGAAAGAAGCCGATCCCAAACAAATGGAAATTGTCGATGCCAAGAAGCGGCTAGCAAATCTCAGGGTGTGATCGAAATTCATGTTTTTAGGTTCTCGTCGGTTTTGTGCAGGCAGATGAAAGGAAAGTATTCAGGAATGTTCTCGCTCCAGTGTCGCTCTATCCATTCCTGAATACTTTCCTTTAAAGCTCCGAGTTTCCTCTCAGGACGGATGCAGAGTGCTTGCTAAGAGCTTCACGACCCTTGTCTTCATTCATAGGGCAGCTCCCACGGCATTCCAGGCGCAATGCGGAAACGTGACGCTTCCAAATTGCTGCCAGCGAATCCTGCTCCAGATTTCCGATTGCGTAGGGAACGGCGGGACAGGGTGTCACTTCGTTTATAGCACTGATGTAGATTACCGAATTGTTGGTTATACAGCATTGGGTATAGGGCGTAGGAAACTCAAGCTGTAGAAAGTTTTTGGTCTGGAGCATGCGGATACGTGCCATCTCTTCCTCAGTCAGCACTTCGTGAGAAGCGTCTGTCCAGCGCCCGGCGGCCAAGGCGATAGTTATGTGCACCATAACTACCTGAAGCTTTCGGCCCAATTCTAAGATTCGTTCGAGTCCTTCAGTGACATTCTCATGAGTTGCATAGGTCATTATTTTGCTGTCTATACCGAATTCATGCAGATAGCGAAGTCCCTGTATCGCTTTTTCGTAAAGACCCGGTATTCCTCGCAGCCGGTCATGGATTGTCGGATCTATGTCATCGATGGAAACACCGCACTGATTGAGACCGGCACGCTTTAGCTCCTTCACACAGTCTCGTGTCAAGAGGTCTCCGTTCGTGCTCATACGAGTGATCAGTCCGATTTTGTGGGCATGGGACACCAGATCGCAGATATCTTTGCGTAAGAGAGGCTCGCCGCCCGTGAAAAGAACCTGAAGGGCTCCGAGTTTCTTGATCTGATCGAGCGTTTTTTTTAACTCCTCCGTCGACATCTCATTGACGCCTTGGCGCTCTTCAAACATTGCGTAGCAGTGCTCGCATGTGCACTGGCAGCGGTAGGTGACGGCAAAAATGGCCGTAATCGGAGGGGCTTTTCGCGTGAGCTTGCAACAGACGTAAAACGCCGCTTGCAGCCATGCATTCACTGACTTGTTTCTTATGTAGAGGCGCAAAGCCCTGAGCAGCTTAGGGAGCTGTATCTTCATGGAGTGGAATCGTGGTATTGGCGCTCTCACTCCCATCTATACCTCATCGAATTTCCATGATTGCTCTATGTCGAATGATTCAGTCTCACCGTTACGAATATTTATATTTCAGAGAGTGCAGCGATATCCCCAATAGAGATAACGAGGATAATGCTGCGATTATCCACATCAGCGACTCCTTCATTGCCAAGCATACGAATCCGACAGGAGGAAGAACAGAAAACACCAGATAAGTGAGGCCGAGATATGTCCAGGGCAATTCCCTGATCAGTTCCGATACGTGCTTCGATTTCTTTTTCGCCATTCTGATGTAAATTCCTGAAGCGGCGACAACGGATATCACAGATGCCCCCAGGATCATTTTCAGTAAGGCTTCTTGTTGCGTGAAGAAAATGATATAGCCCAATAATCCGACCATAGAAAAGGATGCCGAGGAGGAAGCGATGCGGAGAGTCTTGCGTGTTTGTTCCGGTCCTTTCTTTACGGCGTACGTTTGGGTTTCGTTCTTCAAGTCCGCCTGATAGTCGACAACCTGATGGAAGTGAAGCTGCACCCATTTATCCGTAAATACGGTAAATAACAAAAATATGAGTAATACCAGGCTCGATTCGAACCACGCCCACGGTACCAGAACGTAAATGATCGTTGCAGCCAGGGCATAGACAATCAATCCCCAGATTCCGCGTTCTTTGAACCGAACAGGCGGCAGCGAATAGAACAGTCCGAATAAAATGGTGGTGGCGTAGGATAGAATAACGGGAACAGATCCCCTCGTAAGGATTATGATAGCGAATCCTGCTGCTGCCCAAGCCATTGTAATGGCTATCCCCAAAGACTTCGGCACATAGAATATCCACCTTTTCTTGCCTGCGGTCGTATCTTCTTTTTGATCGCAGAGGTCGTTGACCTGAATACTGAACATCACTTTGCACAGCACGATAAAAAAAAGGAAGATAGAGCCGTAAAAGCCGGTTTTTAAATCAATATGGGAATCCGACAGGAGAATAGCAGCCACGGAAAGCCAGAGGTGGGCCATTTTGGTAACTCCTCTCTGGCCGAAGAGGATTTCTTTCAGGGCGTATTTCCAGATGGATCTCACCTCGCAGGGTATTTTGGCAGTTCTCTGCTCTTAATCAACATTCCAAAGTGCCGGTCTTCTTTTTTCCTTTGAAAAATTTGCAGTGCGGATCAAGGGAAAGAACTCCTCTATTGCCGAATACGAAGGCTTCGTTCCTGCAGCCTCCGCGGCACTCCGACTGGAATTTACAGGCACTGCATTCGGGAATGTTTTTATACAGGGATCGAAAATGATTTATTTCCGGCGAATCCCAGATCTCATCGATTTCTTGAAAACGTAAATCTCCGACTATGAATTCGGGAGCATCCTGACAGATGCATGCCGATACTTTACCTTCACTCGTGATTTTAAGGTTGTACTGTCCTGCTCCGCACGGGTGGAGGCGCAAATCCATTTTATCCTTCCATTTTGCATAGATATCCGAAAACTGAAAGCATGGAATGCTCATATCAATGACGTGCGTGGAGGAAAGCGTTTCGTAATCGCCCAGCCATGTATCGATCAATTCCGGCATTTGCGAAAGAGGAACAATGAGCTCCGTATGGGTTTTTTCCGCGGGGACGTTAGGGTAGAGGGTGTAAGAATCGATACCCAAATCATGACAGAAGCGCATGATGTCGGATATTTCATCTCTGTTGGGTTTTGTTAGAACGCTCGATACAACGACTCGAAGGGGCGATTGAACAGCATATCGTAAATTTTCGATGACCTTCCGATGATTTTTTTCCGTACCTCTATTCAGTTTGACAAATACAGAGGGATTCAAGGTGTCGATCGATAATTGAACCGACTGCACCCCAAACGACACCCATTTTTCGACGACGTCGGGTGTTAGTGCGATCCCGTTGGTGGCGATTTTAGGTCGATGCCCGTAATTCCGAAGCAACGCGAAAGCTTCATATAGGTAGGGGTAACACAAGGGTTCTCCGCCGGATATAAACCAATTTTTTGCGTTCCTGGTGACTTTGGACTGCAATACTTTTTCCAGCAGTTCAAGTTCCATATGCGAAGGAGACAATTCGAGTATACGGTTGTTGAAACAGTACAAACACCTCAAATTGCATTGATTGGTCAGGTCCAAAAACATCAGGTTCAAGACACCGGGAGTGTTGAAGGAATCCAGATGGCTCTCATTGAATCGAAATTTGATTTTTTGCATGGTTATAAGAATTGCCTTTCGTGTAATGCTGCATTTTATTCCTTTCTTTTGGGCTTTTCAACTGCGATGGTCAACATTCCTGTTTCCGTGATGGATCTGCTATCAGAAAAAATTTTGGGAGAGTCACTGGTCCTATGAAACCCATATGCCAGAGCGAGTCACATTCCGTTTGAACCGCATGGGGAGGCTGGAGGAGTCCGCATCTCTTTCAAGTGTCCGCTAAAGATGATTCTTAACGAACTCTTGAAATGCCAAGATGAACCATGGAGCGAATTCTTTTGGGTTTTCGTTGATTTCTTCCTGCAATTTGTGAACGCTCAAAAATCTATATTCGGAGATTTCGGCCGGATTGACAGAGATGTTTTTGGATTGGACATCACTGTCTCTGAAGACATCGCAGATTTCATTTTCAGAGCCTATGTTTTTGTACTTTGCATGGTATCGAAATTTGAACAAAAACTCCGGATGATTGTTTGAGACCCCGATTTCTTCGAGGATTCGAGTCTCGATGGTTTCTCGCGGAGCACGGCCTTTATAATAATGGCTGGCAACCGTTCCATCCCAGAATCCCGGCCAGAGCATTTTATGCTCGCTCCGTCGTGCGATCATGAGTTCGTTTTTTTTATTAAAAACCATGACAAGAAAAGCACTGTGCAGGAGCCCCTCTCCAAGGTGGCATTCTTCTTTGCGTTCTTCTCTTAGAAACCGGCCGTTTCTATCCACGAGGCACAGATAGTGTTGCATGTCCTGTATCTTTTGCGCGAAGTCAGGCGCTCAAATTATTTTATGGCGACACCCATCGTATCGCGGTGCATAAGTATCAGCGTTCGCATGTATGTTCCGATATGGTCCGCATCCGTAAAGCCGGCCTTTCGGGCAGCGGCATGACGTTGTTCTTGTGTGTGATCGCCGCTTTCAGCCCAATGCTGAAGGCTGCGGTAGCATCCGAGCGTGAAAAGATCCCAGCCTGCCCCCTGGTCGCGGGTGAAAATAAGATTCTCGGGCCGTCCCATATCTACCTGATAGGCATTTTCCATCTCTCTTTCCTTGAAAAGCTCCTCCTGTTTTCCAGGCAAAGATATGAAAATCTCGATGTGATAGTAGGCAGTGTTTGCGAAGGCTGCCTTGACCGTGGAAAGCTGAGGGCCGTAGACGAAGATATCTTCGCGCCAGGACGAGAAGGCGTCGAAAGCACGGTCGAAGGCCTCTTCTGTAAGAGGAGAACTGTCAGCCGCCTGCTTGCGCTTCATCAGTCTTTCCTTGGAGTAATAATCGGTGTAATTCCCCATCGGGAACAGAAACATCAGATCCCACTGGTCGCCCTGCGTGTGGCGCCACCAGAACGGACGCACTTCGCCTGCGGCATCGTAGATGGCCATCCTCTCTTTGTACAAGTCAATAAGATCGAGGAGTTTGCCCGGGGCTGCCCGTACGAACATAGCTTTATAAAGATAGGTTTGCTCAGCCCGCGGCGATGTCCCGGACGCCGGCGCGCCAAAAGAAGAAATGAAATTTACGGCTAGGCACATTATTATTCCAAGCACCCTCGCAATGTAGTGTTTCATAATGCCTCCTGTTTGTGCGTGTTAACCATGGGTTCGGCACATATTCGATTTTCCTCTGCCCTATGGATGCGGCGCTAAGAATAGCATGCTTTGTGACCTTAAGCAACGGGAAATTGGAGTTCTTTTTTGTGATAGTGAGCCCGCTCAGAGAATCCCTTTTCGTTTAAGTCTCTTCCGAACTTACTCCGAACTTGATAAGCCTTCTTTTTCGTAATAATATGAAAGGCTCCTATATCAATTCCGAAAGCGGCCGTCCATAGATTTTATGAAATATGACAACGAACGAGAAAAAATTAAGGTATCGAGGTGACATTATGAAAGCGACAAAAGAAGTAATCCTGGCGGAGGCGACAAAGATTCTCGATTTTATCGCCAAGGACAGACTGAGCGAGGCGGATAAAAAATGGGCCATCGATGAAACTGTACGAGGTTTTAAAGAGCATATCAATCCAGGATTTCTGGAATACAGGAAGGGAGTCTCCACAGACTATACAGCTTTGGAGTGGAGAGATTCCAGAACCACCTTTCAGGATATTCACGGCAAAACGTATATCGACTGTCTCGGTGGTTTCGGCATGTACAATACCGGACACAGGCATCCCAAAATCATCCGAGCCGTTAAAAACCAGTTGAAGAAACAGGCCCTCCACTCTCTCGAGATTTTGGATCCTTTGAGACCTATGCTCGGGAAATTGGTGGCTATGATCACTCCGGGAAAGCTTCAGTATTCCTTTTTCTGCAACTCCGGTTCCGAAGCCGTCGAAGGCGCGTTCAAAATTACCAAACTTCACACCCAGAGGAAGGTGTTCATCGCGGCTACTCGAGGCTATCATGGTAAGACGGCTGGAGCTCTTTCGGCGACGGCCAGAGGGGACTTCCGTCAACCCTTTATGCCTCTTCTTCCTGGATTCATCCATCTGCCCTACGGAGACGCCGACAGCATCGAGGCCGTAGCTAAAGCCGGCGAGATGTCCGGAGACAGAGTGGCCGCCGTCATTCTCGAGCCTGTCCAGGGTGAAGGGGGAATCAACGTCCCTCCCCCCGATTACTTCCCTAAGGTCCGGCAGATCTGTGATCGATACGGCGCTCTTTTTATCATAGACGAAGTTCAAACCGGGATGGGGAGAACCGGGAAACTCTGGGGTTGTGAACACTATGGTGTCGCGCCCGATATCATGACTGTGGGCAAGTCCTTCGGTGGAGGTGTAATTCCTGTTGCAGCCTTTGTTTCCACCAAGGAGATCTGGCAGAAATTGACTCCCAATCCCTTCCTCCACACCTCAACTTTTGGCGGGAACACACTGGCTTGTGCTGCTGCCATAGCATCCATCAAAGTAACTCTAGAGGAAAACCTGCCCCAAAGAGCGGCCGAGTCGGGGAAATACTTTCTCGCCAACTTGAAGGATCTCGTCCAGAGGTTCAACCGTTTTTGTATCGAAGCCCGGGGTCTGGGCTTGATGATGGCCGTAGAATTCAATTCGGACAGGGTGGGGTTCGAAGTGGCCAAGAGACTCTTCGATGCCGGGATTCTGGTCGCCGGAACTCTCTTCAAAGCCAAGACCCTGCGCTTCCAGCCTCCGCTCATCATCACCCGAAAAGAAATCGATTTTGTTCTGGAGACTCTGGAAAAAGTCTTCAAGAGCATTGACAGAGACTTGAAAAAACTCACCAAACAGGACGAGCCCGATTACTTTAAGTAGTCTGGAGAAAATGGATAGGAAGCTTCAGGTCCGGTCCATTTCGATCCTGAAGAAAACTCCGCGCTTTTAAACATGGCGGTTGAATGGTGCCTGTATCCCCCAGGATTCAATCCGGGGAGTGGCTTTTAACCTTTAGATGAGCACTTCCAGATTAACTGCGAAAAAATGGCCAAATGTAATATATTATAACAAAAGGAATATTCCCAATCTCGGATTTGGGAATCAGCTATCCGAAAATATTCAAAGCAAAAAAGTTTGCTTGTAAATCTCTTAAAGGAAAAGGGGTTGCTAGCGGTGTAAGGATTATATGCGCATATTTTGAGCGAGAGGATGTCAGTGATCGGACACAAGTGTTTTCTTTTTGCTTTTAAAGTAAATGAAAAGGCCGACCGCTATGGTGACCGCTATGCCTGTGATTAAGGAGATCTCATACCTGAGAACATTTTTTGTGCTCTCCGGAGGCACAAAGAAAAACACGACCGCAATCAGCAAAAACAATTCTCCGAGCACGACCGAAATCCAGAGCCCGATCTTCCCCCCCGGAACCCTGTATGGCCTTTCGGTATCAGGCTCTAGCCGCCTGAGTTTCACCACCGCCGGGAACATGAACAAATAGGGAATCAGAAAAAGTATGGAAGAGAGAGCGAAGATGGTCCAAAAGATCTGCTGTACGTTTTTCATCCCGATGTAATTGCCGATCAGAAGCAGGCTTGCCACGAATCCCATTACGTAAAAGGCATAATCCGGAGAGTCGTATTTAGGATGCCTGTGTCCCAGGATTTTAGCCTTTTTATCCAGTCCGGTTTCGGAAATAACGCAGTTGGAACCAAGGGTCCAGGAGAACATAAAGGCGAATAAACCCGACAAAAAGCATACAATCAAAAAGTAGAAGAACCAGGAAAAATTCTCTCCCAGTGTTTTGGCGACAAGAATCTTCAGAGAATCGCTTACCCCTGTGACGATGTTGATGTCTTCGACCCGGAATATGGAAAGAACTCCGAATGCGGAGACGATGTACAACAACGATATCAAGGCTCCGCCCAGCATGATGGCCCTGGGGATATCTTTTTTAGGGGATTTCAATTTGTCGGAAAAACTGCTGACCAGTTCGAAGCCCATAAAGTTGTAAACGATGACCGGTGCTAGCGCCACAGTCGAATCCCAGGTTATTTTCCAGTTAGTCAAAGCGAAGCTGTTGGCCATCTTGAACTTCAAGGCATAGACGACTCCGAATATGCCCAGCGAGAGAAACAGGAGAGTTTTGATGACCGCGCCGGTATTGGTGACGAAATCACTCACTGTGATGTTTTTGATCCCCAGGAAAACAGTAAACCAGATCAAGAGGATTCCTATGATGATCTGGAGAAAGGTTTGAGCGTTCGACGGAAGCTCCGGAAAAAAAACTGAAGTGAAAACAGCGGCAAAGGTCACATAAATAGACGGCATCCAGTAGACGACATTGATCCAGTACAACCAGGAGACCATAGTGCCCCAGAAGTCACCGTATGCTTTCTTCGTCCAAACATAGATCCCTCCAGCCCTGGGCCATGTTGAGCCCAATTCCGCAGAGACGAATCCGTAGGGAACAAAAAAGAACAGAATTCCCAGAAGGCGCCAGGTCATGCCGCTCACGCCCATGCCGGCACCGGCCCCGATAGTATCCAGCCCCACGATGGCGCAGACGTTGAACAATACGATATCAAAAAGCCTTAATTTCTTAGGAGCCTTCATGTCTTTTTTATCGAACGCAGCAATGGACCTCATCCGGATGTCGAATCTTCTGCCTCCGCTTTATCTTTTCAAATATGCATAGCTTCTCTTCTGATTTAAGAAAAATGTTTTGACGATTTACTTGAATTTGTTCTGCTGTAATTATATAGGGCACTTGTTTTTAACACTATCATAGAAAAAAAAATGATTAAAGAGAAGAGTGAAAATTTACAAATTCGAAATAACTTCATACAATGAAGTATCCATTTTCGAAGATGAGAGTGAGCTAAGGCAAATGCCATTTGGATTCCACAGAAAAATCCTGCATGTCGATCTGACTAAGGGTGTTTTTCGTGTAGAAGAACCTGAGGAAGCATTTTACAGAAAATATATGGGGGGAAGTGCTCTCGGGCTTTTCTATGTGCTCACCAAAACTCCTCCGCGATCCGATCCTTTCGGCCCTGAAAACACATTGGTCCTGGCTTTGAGCGTTTTAACGGGAGTGCCTGTTTCCGGTCAAAGCCGCATGACTGCGGTGGCCAAATCTCCCCTGACCGGTGCTATCGGGGATTCTCAATGCGGGGGGTTCTGGCCGGCAGAGATGAAGTTTTCCGGCTTCGATGCCGCGGTTATAACGGGGCGGTCGGCTCGTCCCGTGTATCTCTGGCTTCACGACAACAGTGCGGAATTGCGGGATGCCAGTCGTTTATGGGGAAAAGAGACGGGCGAGGTGGAAACCATTATCCGTCAGAAGTTGGGAGACTCGAGAGTTCAGGTTCTTCAGTGTGGACCTGCCGGCGAAAAAAAAGTGCGGTATGCTTCTTTGATCAATATGTGCAGTCGAGCTAACGGTCGAACCGGACTCGGAGCTGTCTTAGCCTCCAAGAATTTACGGGCCGTCGCCGTGCGAGGCCGTGCACGCCCCGTTGTAGCGGATGAGTTGAAAGTTAGAGAGCTGGCTCAGTGGGGAGTCCGAAATGTAGATAATTCCGGCGTAGCCGGATTGGCTTTATTGGGCACTTCGGAAGTCATCCCATACCAGAACCAGACCGGGGGTCTCCCGACAAGAAATTACAGCAGCGGCGTTTATGACGGTTTTGAGGCGATTTCAGGACAGCGTATGAACGAAACTCTGGTCAAAAAGCGAACCAGCTGCTTCGGTTGTGCCGTGCGGTGTAAAAGGGAAGTCGAAGTAAAGAATGGACCGTTTGTCGTCGATTCCCGGTTCGGGGCTCCGGAATACGAAACAATCGCTACTTTTGGGTCCTATTGTTGCGTCGACGATCTCAAAGCCATCGCCAAAGCCAATGAGATCTGCAACAGGTATGGGGTGGACACCATTTCCTGTGGGGCGACCATTGCCTGGGCTATGGAGTGCTTTGAGGCGGGAATCATAAATGAGAGGGATACAGGGGGTATCCGACTTTCTTTCGGCAACGCGCTTGCCATGGTGAAGATGACGGAGATGATAGCCCGGCGTGAAGGGTTCGGAGATCTTTTGGCTGAGGGATCGGCACGAGCCGCCGAATTCATCGGAAGAGGAAGCCGGGATTATCTTGTAACGATAAAAAGAAAGGAGATACCGGCTCATATGCCCCAGGTTAAAAGATCCCTGGCTCTCATCTATGCCGTATGTCCCTTCGGTCCGGATCATCAATCGAGCGAACACGATGAATCCTATGATCCGGATTTGGGATTCCTGGAGCGCCTTGCTGATTTGGGATTGGTGAATCCGCGTCCTCCGCATGTCCTGGACGAGGAAAAAGTGCTTTTTGCCTTCAAAACGCAATGCCTCTACAGCGCGTTGGATTGCCTTAACCTGTGCCAATTTGTTTTCGGTCCCAGCTGGCAGCTCTATGGTCCATCCCAAATAGTCGAGTTCGTCAGTGCCGTGACAGGTTGGGATGTTTCTCTGCGTGAGTTGATCCAGGTAGGAGAGCGAAGGATAAACATGATGCGTATGTTCAATGTTCGCGAAGGGTTCGGCAGGGACGATGATCGGCTGCCGGAAAAATTTTTCCGGCCGCTGAAAGGGGGGATCACAGATGGAGCGACTCTCGATGGGGATCAATTCCGGAGCGCCAGAGAGGCATATTACGAGATGGCCGGTTGGGATAAAGTCACAGGTGTGCCCACTCCGAAAAAATTGGAAGAACTTGACTTGGAATGGGCTGTTCCGGAAGATAGAAATCCGGGATGAGTTATATTTTTTATTATTGGGAGCAGGTCGTATTGAAGACTCGGCGATTTCAGGACAACCACAGCCGGTACACGTTTGATGCGAAAAAAAAATATCCGCCCGGCGGAACAGGCGGATGTGCTCTCAAGGACAGAGGTGACGGCAAATGAAGCGGCCCGGAACATCTCGCAAATCCCGTAAATATATCGGGAAACATGTGCCCCGCCTGGCGGACGGATTGAAAAAGGCTAGGGGAGAGGCCGAATTTCTGGACGATTTCTGTCAACCCCTTCGTTTTCCAGGGATGCTCTATGCCAAAGTGCTCACTAGTCCCTATCCCCATGCCCGGATAAAGAAGATGGATACCAGCAAGGCAGAGGCTCTTCCCGGTGTCAAGGCGGTACTGACATGTTTTGATCCGGAAATCAGAGCCCTTAAACCGACTTCCCATGCCTGGGCATCCGTAGGGAGTACGGTCCCCTATAACAGGTGGGCCAACCTGCGCTATAACGACCAACACGTCTTGGGCGATACCTTCCACTGTTATGGAGATAAAAACGGTGCGGTCGTTGCTGCGGAAACAGAACAGCTTGCCGATAAAGCTTTAAAACTCATTGACATTGAATGGGAGGTCCTTCCTTTTTATTTGGATTCCCGGTCGGCCTTGCAGCCCGGTGCATGTGCCATCCATCCTGAAATCAATCCTCAAGGCAACCTCCTACCGGCTGATCCCCGACGACCTGACGAAGATATCGATGTGGATGAGGAGGTCAGCACCAAGGATGTTTTTTATGAGAAAAACGATGTGGAAAAAGGATTTTCCGAATCGGATGTCATTGTCGAGTGGACATCCAGGCATCACTATGCCGATCATGCCTGTTTGGATACGATGGGGTGCATGATTTACTGGGAGGATGATCGGCTAGTTTGCCATACGAATTCCTACCAAGCGGATCAAACCCGCATGATGATTGCCGAGATGTTGGAACTACCGCTTCACAGAGTCCGTGTCATTTGCCCCTACTTAGGTGCCTCGATGGGACGCTGGAACACGGGCGATCAGTCCTTTTTTATTTTCACTGCCTTACTGGCGAAACAAACAAGGCGACCCGTGAAATACAAACACACCCGCAGAGAGGATTTTCATGATACCCGCTTGCAGATCACCTGGACGGGAAAGTTGGGTGCGAAGCAGGACGGCACAATCCGGGCCGCCTCCTTCTATGGGTTGTCGGATGTCGGAGCGCATGCCAACCAGGCATCCGGCATTCTCAAGTATGTGCCTTTCGAGATCTGCGAGAGGCAGCTGGCACATATTCCTCACGTCCGCATGGAAGGATATATGGTCTACACCAACCGCATCCCGAGCGGAATGATGCGCAGTACCGGCAACATTCAGTTCAATCAGATGTTCGGGCCGCTGGTGGATCAGTTGGCGGAAAGGTTTGGTATGGATCCCATTGAGCTCGTGCTTAAAAATTTCGGACAGGAATGGCTGCCTCAACCGAATGCCAGCCTGGAAGCCGTACTGCGGGAAGGAAAAGAGCACATCGGTTGGGGAAATCGTCACCCCGCCGGAAAGGGCCCGCTGTTTGAAGGCTGCAAAAAGCGCGGCCTTGGTTTTTCTTTCCATCAGTGCTGGCATGCCGAATGGGAAGAGAAACCGCGGGGCGAGATTCAGGTGGGTGTTACGATCAACCCGGATCTCAGTGTGTTGCTGATGGCGCCGACTGTCGAGACAGGCAGCGGGTCCAACAATGTAGCTCTGCTTGCTTGTGCCGAATCCCTCGATTTTCTGGGTGTCACGCCCCAGGACATACGTTGGATTGAAAAGGTGGATACAGACACCAGCCTAAAGGATGCAGTGCAGACCGACAGTGCCGTCGGTCTTCTGATGGCTGAGCTCATGGTCGATGTTGCAGCAAAAGTCAAAGAGAAAGTATTGGATCTGGCTTCGATTCATTTCAAATTGTCGGCAAAGCTTCTGGATGTCGATGATGGCCGGGTTTTCGCCGAAGCGGATCCCCGGAACTATTTGTCTGTGAGGGACTTGCTCTGGCGGCATGCGGATTACGTTCCGTATGTCCCCATCACGGTATTCGTCAGCCGGGGTGCCAATCCCGAGCTTACGGGTGTGCCGTATCAAGCGACTTTCGTCGAAGTCGAGGTGGATATCGAAACCGGCGAGGTGAAGGTATTGCGGATGGCTGTGGTCAATGATACGGGTACTGTTCTCAATGCCACCGGTGCCGAAGCGCAGCAGATCGGGGGCCAGACCATCGGTCTGGGGGAAACCCTCTGTGAGGAAATTGTCTATGACCGCCGAACCGGGATTCCTTTAAACTTTAATTTCATCGACTATAAGGTCCCGGCCATGGAAGATATTCCCCTAATTGAACCTGTGTTGCTGGAGGTTTGGAAGGGAGCCGGGGAGTATGGGGCCTCTGGACTGGCGGAGGGAACCCTCGTTAACACGCCTGCGGCTGTTCTGAATGCTGTCCATAATGCCATCGGGATCCGGATGGACCGCATACCGGTCCGGCCGGCGGATATACTCGAAGCGTTGAGGGAAAAGTCCATCGATGAAACATTTTAAGCGTATCCATGCATATCGCTGAACTGCAAACAACATAAGGAGTAGATTATGAATACCGATAAACAAAAGACCGTCGTCAATTCCTGGAACGAATGGGATCCCCTCAAACACGTCATAGTCGGCAAGGCCGATGGTACAGTGGTCCAAGCCCCTGAGCCGGCCATTGAACGCAATTGGCCGAAACAGAGTTTCCCCTTGGGAACCTTCGGGCTGCTGCCCAAGGAGATGGAAGAAAAAGCCAATGAGCAATTGGACAATTTGGTCCATATATTGGAAAGCCGCGGAATCCGCGTCGATCGCCCGACTCCGATGGATTTCAACCAGGTTGTTCAAACACCGGACTGGAGGCAGGATACTTTGTTCGGCTGTGCCGCACCGCGCGATTTGCTGCTGACCGTCGGCAACGAAATTCTTGAAGCCACCATGTCACAACGCAGCCGATGGTACGAATATCTCTGCTTCCGGCCGCTGCTGGAACAGTATTTCAAGGAAGATCCCCATTTCAGATGGGAAGCGGCACCCAAACCAAGATTGACCGATGACACATACAAGAAGGACTATTGGAGAAAATGGGAGATCAAAAGCGATGAAGAAGTAGATCGAGCCGTCCAGAATCGGGATTGGGTTTTGACGGAAAAAGAACCCTGCTTCGATGCGGCTGACATTGGTCGGGCCGGCAAGGATCTTTTTGTCTATAACTCTTCTGTAACGAATAAATCCGGCCTTGATTGGCTGCGCCGCCATTTTTCCAACCACCGTATACATGCGATATGGTTTTATGAAACGAATCCCATCCATATCGACGCGACTTTTGTGCTGGTCCGCCCGGGACTGGCTGTCAAGAACCGTAAACGCGATCCTTTGGCACCAAATATGCTGGATTTCTTTAAAAAGAATGATTGGGAGGTTGTCGACTGCGCCGAACCGGCACTCGATGATTACCCGCCGCTGTCATTCTGCAGTCCATGGCTTTCCATGAATACCCTCACACTCGATTCCAAGACCGTCTGTGTGGATGCGCAGGAAGTGAAACAGATGGAACTGCTGGATAAGCTCGGGCTCGAAGTTATTCCGGTTCCGTTCGGGGCCGTGAGTGCATTCGGCGGCGGCCTGCACTGCTGTACCGCCGACGTCTATCGGGAGGGGGATTGTCGAGATTATTTTCCCAAACAAATCCCCAACTTCTGAGATGGGTTGTTCATAAGAAATGTCGACACTTCTTTTTAAAAGAGTTGTTACTTTCTAATGTCGACATTTCATACCCTACGGGCGAGCCGATCTTGCTACATCGGTTGGTCTTGCTGCGTCAGTTTCTTTCTTTCTAGTGCAGAGGAGGGTTGTGGCGAAGAACCCTTCCCGGCTTCTTTTGTGTGTGCGCATGCCCCTTGCAGACGATTGTGCCGTTGACAATGACGTACTCGATTCCTGAGGGAGCTTGGGCGGGATTGGCGAAATCCAGGTTGTCTTTGATGGAATCATAATCGAATACGACGATATCCGCAAAAGCGCCGGGCTTCAGATTCCCCCGGTTTTCTAAGCCGAATCTTTGAGCCGGAAGATACGTTGCCTTTTTGATCCCTTCTTCCAAGCTGAAGAGTTTGAGCTTCTTGATATAATTGTGGATGTAATGGGGAAACAGACCATAGGCGATGGGGGGCGGCATTCCCAGGTCGAAGCCCATAAATTTTTCTCCGGCAACAGGCTTGCAAGGCAGGGCAAAAGTGTCCGTACACGGATATGCTGCTGGATGAGAAAGATAGACGGCGTTCATGATTTCGGATCCCCTCCGGTCCAGGTGCTGGATCCAAACGGTTTCAGGATCCTTGACCAGCATGTCGAACATCAATTCCAGGGGATCACTCTGATTCTCCCGCGCTATGGCGCCCAGTATTTTCCCCTCATAATCCGTGTCAGCGCATTTCACGATCGTAAAACAATCCATCCAGTAGGGATCGACTTTAGTGTGCACCCATCCGAACACGAGCTTGCAGGAATCGTGGACTCTTCTCAGCCGGTCTCTGAATTCCCTTGTTTTCAGTCTTTCGACGAATTCTTCTTTCGAGAACTGATGCACCCAACTCAATCCGAGCACTTCATCCGAATAAAAAGCATCGATCATTTTCTGATTTTGGCAGATGCTGTTGGCATGGGCGACCACATCATAGGAAAAGTCCACTCCTTCTTTTATGGCGTTGTCGATGACCCAGAGTGTGGATTTGGCTGTAGCTTCTTCCAGAAAATCAGGGTGAGGTTGGGGTGTCAGATAGAGGTTGCCGATGTGGGCCATGTGGACCGGAATGCCGGCTCTCTTTCCGGTTTCGATGGCTTCGATCACGCCTTCATAGACACCCACCCAAACGTTTTCCGGAGAACCGAGATATCGTCCGAAGCACACCTCCTCGGGGTCTTCGGTCGGCCACTCGAAATTGGTGAACCGCGTGTGGGGAAAGTACATGCCTCCGTATTCGCGAACAACTTTTGCCAGAGCAACGATCTCGTTCAAATCGGCAAACTTGCCCGGAAAATAGTCGAGGCCGGCCGAGAGGCCATGAGCGCCGCTCTTCATGGCTTCGACCACATATTTTTTCATCTCTTCGATTTCACCGGCTGTTGCCTTCCGTCTGAAGTCATTGCCCATCACCACGTTTCTCAATGCTCCGTGACCAACGATAGGGACAAAGTTGATGGAGGTGCCGATCTCCTCGACTTTGGCCAGATATTCGCCGAATGAAGCCCAATCGACGAATGATTCCGCATCTTCTTTTTTCATACCGAAGTAATTGTCGTCTGCCCGGGGAGCGAGGGAGATTCCACACATGCCGCCGAGAAATGTCGTGATCCCCTGCATGACAAGGTTTTCCGCCAGAGGATATTTCATGATGGTCATATCCGCGTGGCTGTGGGGGTCGATGAACCCGGGACAGGTTACGAAACCTGATCCGTCTATTATGACTTCTGCATCGTATTCGGTCTTTCCCACCGCAACAATTTTCTGGCCCTTGATAGCCACATTGCCTTTGAAGCCTGCCTTGCCCGTTCCGTCGATGATGGTCGTGTCTTTAATCAGGATGTCGTACTTCTCCGCCTTAGCGACGGCGTGAGTGGGTCCAAGGACAAAAAGGCTGAGACAAAATAAACAAAGAGTGAATCGACCAGCCTTGACTTTCATTGGGACTCCTTTCCTCGAAAAAATTCCATTCGGTTCACAGAGAGCTTTGTGGTGACCTGAAATTTCAAAAAACTCCCCCCTTTGGAAAGACGTTTTGTCTTAAATAAAAGATCTGATTAAGTCGCCAAAACGAATGTTTGATCTCCCAATTTGAGGACAGTCATCCCCCTATTTTTTTTCGGGAGAGCGGAAACGGACTGCGGCTTAAGGTTATTTCTTCTTGGCTTTTGCCTTTACTGCTTTTTTGGGTGCCGCTTTCTTCGTTGCGGCTTTCTTGACAGCCGCTTTTTTCGGTGCGGCTTTTTTAGGAGCCGCTTTTTTTACGGTCGTTTTCTTAGGTGCCGCTTTCTTCGCTACTGCTTTCTTAGGAGCCGCTTTTTTCGGTGCAGCTTTTTTCTTGGTTGCTTTTGCCATTATTTTTCTCCTGATTTGTTAAATACCCTCACCACGTTTTGATAGAAACACTTTTTTAGATTGTTTATATTGTATTGGTACTTTACCGGAATGGTCAAGAAATTTTTTTTAATTTTAAGCTACGGAGATAAATAAATATGGAGTTCTGAAAAGCTTTGTTATTCGTTCCGGACTCTAGCGTCTTTTCCAGTGACCTTTGATGTACACCCAATGACGCCCGCGCTTTTCCCAATGACCCGGAACCCAGATATGGTTCTTCCGTCCTTTCTCCCAGTGGCCGGGTGCCCAGACGTATCTTGACCCGGTCCATTTCCAATGGCCGGAGATCCAGACATAGCTCTGTCCCGGTTTCGCTCTGACAACTTCTCTTTTGGCCGGTGGAGGAGCGACCGTCGGCCGGGCGACGACACAACTCGCGATGAACACGAAGATGATAGAGACCAACAAGATCCATGCGATTTTTTTCATTGTTTTTTCCTCCCTGCGGATTCGATTTTCAATCTAGTCATCCCTCAAAATTATTTTATGTTCGCGTATCTATTATGTTATTCTTAGCGGCAATAAGACAATCACCTAGGGCGGTGATTTGTGCGATGAAATCTTTGAATGAAACGCCTCTCGCAGGTTACGCTCCCAAAGAAAGCCCCGCCCATTTTCGGGCCTTTTCCCAAACTCGGTCCTCCACGTTTTCAATGAAGAGTTGGAGATGGTGGTAGGGGATTTCGATTCCGGCCGCGTCCAGCGCCATCTTGCTTTCTTCCATCACTCTGTAAAATATCGGTTTCTCGTCTTTTGCATCATCGATCCAAACGCGGATGAACATATCTACGCTTGATGACCCAAGTTGTGTGACTACGATATCGGGAGCCGGTTCTTTGAGAATGCCTTCCACCTCCCCCATCCGCTTGAGGATCGTATCTCGGGCATCGCGAATGTTTTCTTTATAAGCAATGCCTATGGGAACTTCGATTCGAGTGGCCCCGTGTTTCGAATGGTTGACGAGCACTTGGTCGATTACATTTTTATTTGGAATGACGACATAGGTGTTGTTGTTGGTACGGATTCTCGTGCTACGGAGAGTTATTCTCGTTACCTGTCCATACTGATCTGCGACGGAAATCCAGTCTCCGAACTCAAAAGGTTTATCCCAGAAAATCAAAAAGCCCGCTATTGTATTGGCAATGGAATCTTGCGCGGCAAAGCCGATAGCAATTCCCACGACTCCGAAACCGGCCAGCATAGCTCCGATGTTGATTCCGATCTGTCCTCCGGCCATTACGAGGCTGAAAAACATGAGAACGAATTTGTAGGCGTTATCGATCAAGAGACGGATAAGGTTTTCATGGAAGCCGGCACGCTCCAGGATCATCCAGAGCGCTTTTCGGGATATGCGGTAGGCAATCCAGAATACAATCATGATGAACAAGGCAGCCACCAGATCCGGAAGAAAGGTCAGAATTTTATTGGCGATCAACTCTGCATCCAAAAGGGCGATTATTTTGTTCATAAATTCCTCCTTCATGCGTTTCCAAAAGTGTATCCATCGTATTTTAAAAGAAAACGGACTGTCAATTCTTGCTGAGAATTGACATAGAGAACCGGCTGTGTAAAAATCGAAAATATGTCGGCGGAAAAATATAAAAAGACAGGCGGAAAAGTGAAACCTATTCAGACTAAAATCATCGATGATGTGTTCACGGATTCCGTCGAGATGGTGAAACCTCGCTTTGAGGTCAACTATGAAGCCTATCTCCAACGGCTTTGGGAAGCCAATCCGGATATACATCGCCGCTTGAAACGGTCTCGAACTCTGGATGCGGCGAGAAAGTCTTTGTATGTCTACCTGGAAACGGCCGAACGCCGAGTCTTTGATTTGAAGAACGACTTCCACATTTTGGAAAAAGCGACTGTCCGTGAATGCATACGGGTTTTCAAAAGCATTATCGGACCCGTCAATGAATACCGCACCGGGACTTCGGCACTGGACAACCTTTGGAAGTTGGCGCGAGGACGGCAGGGGGAATTGGACCAAGAAATTTCCGTGGGTTTTTTAATGGAGTTTATAAACCTGTTTCGAGGTGTAGCCGGGAAATCCAATATTTACTTTGAGTCCGAAGAAGCGCGCAAAGGAATCCCCGATTTTCTCAAATACGAAGGTAAAGAGGCGGCGGCAGCCAGGACGGAAATCCTGGATGATTTGGGCTCCACCATTCAAAAGTACTTCAAAAAGTATCCTTCCGGCCTGGAACCGGATGTGGTCCGGTGGCGGAAGGAAAATCGTGAACGGATTTTGAATTATTTTCATGCGGATGAAACGGACTGGCAGGACTATCGCTGGCACATACGCCATGTGATTCGCGACGCCGCTCCCTTGCTCGATCTCATCGAGCTCACCGAAGAGCAAAAAACTGCCATCACCAAAGCTACGGAAAACCGCATTCCGTTCGGGATCACGCCGCACTATCTGAGTCTTATGGACAGGGTGCTGTCCATCGGATACGATCATGCTGTAAGGGCACAGGTAATCCCGCCTCCGGAATATGTGAATCTCATGGCCGAACACCGCCGGGACCGGGGCATGGTCTTTGATTTCATGGGAGAGCACGACACATCCCCCGTAGATCTCGTGACGAGGCGCTACCCGGGTATCGCCATCCTCAAACCTTTCAACACCTGTTCACAGATCTGTGTTTACTGCCAGCGCAATTGGGAAATCGATGAAGTCTTGGATCCCAAGGCCATGGGCAGTCGGGAGATGATCGCCGGAGCCATTGACTGGCTCAAAGAACACCCCTTTATAGGAGACGTTTTGGTAACAGGCGGAGATCCCGGCATTATGAACGATGAACAGCTTGGGTGGATTTTTGAATCGCTGGCCGATATCGATCATATTTATCGGATACGACTGGGAACGAGAACGCCGGTGGTTTTGCCTATGCGCTGGACGGATAGCCTGGTGAAAATGCTCTCTCGATTTCATGTGGCGGGCGTGCGCGAAGTAGCTGTCGTCACACATTTCGAGCATTCATACGAGATAACTCCGGACTCCCGAGATGCCCTACAAAAAATCAAGCGCGCCGGCATGAGTGTTTATAATCAAGAGGTGTTCACAATCGAAAATTCGAGAAGATTCGAATCCGCTAAGTTGCGAAAAGATTTGCGCTCAGTCGGTGTAGACCCCTACTACACTTTCAACATGAAAGGCAAGGAAGAGACCAGGAGGTACATGGTGCCAATTGCCCGCATTCTCCAGGAAAGGAAAGAAGAAGCCCGTCTTCTCCCCGGATTGGACCGTACGGACGAGCCTGTGTTCAATGTGCCCAAACTTGGGAAGAACCATCTCCGCTCCTGGCAAGACCATCGGATGGTCATGGTCCTACCTGACGGATCTCGGGTATATGAGTTCCATCCATGGGAAAAAAACATAAGACCCATCCCGCCTTACAATTATATCGATGTGCCGATCTATGATTACCTTGAGGAACTGGCTGCCCGCGGTGAGAGAATCCGCGATTACCGGACAATCTGGTTCTACTACTGATACGGACTTCAAGTTGTGCTCCTATTGTAAGTCTGGTAGTATCAAAAAGAAGAAGAGCCCGGATTCGGAACTTAAGTTCTCAAATAGGATTTTGTCATATGTATCGAGTTTTTCAATCAGTGCTGCAACACCAAAAAAAAATTTTGTTTTTGTTCATTGTCCCCTTTCTTATGATCGTGTGTACGGAAAGGAAAGCGATAGATATTGGTGACAGTGATTGCAATGTCCTCCTTATTTTGATCGATGCTCTCAGACCCGACCATCTCCCGTGTTACGGTTACGAAAAAAATACGGCTCCTTTCATAAGCCGTCTCGCTGAAAAGGGAATCGTCTTCGAGAATGCCATCAGTCAGTCTTCTTGGACAAAAGCTTCTGTAGCCAGCTTGTTCACGTCTTTATATCCTCACAATCACACGGCAAAAAAATGGAGAGATGTATTGCCCCTTGAGGTTTCGACGCTGGCCGAAGAATTGAAAGCACACGGGTTTGTAACTTATGCTGTTCAAACGAATACTTTTATACAGGCCAGACACAATTTCGATCAAGGCTTCGACGAATACATCGAATCAGCCTATCCCGAATGCACGGCGGACAGAGTCGCAGATCTGTCGATAGAATTTTTCAAAAAAATCAAAGAAAGGCCCGAAAAGTTCTTCGCATATCTGCATTTCATGGATACGCATTTTCCTTACGATGCACCCAAGACATACCGGGAATATTTTGTTGATAAGGATTATGTTGGGGATCCTGACTTATCCAAAGTGACGTTAAAAGACCTGCGCAGCGGGATCATGAATTTATCCGAACGGAACAAGGATCATATCCGGGCGCTCTATGATGCGGAAATCCGTTTTGTGGATGACCAGGTTCAGAAGATTATAGACAGTTTGAAGCTTTTGAAACTCGGCGACAACACGATAATCATCATAACCTCCGATCACGGGGAAGAATTTTGGGAACATGGAGGGTTTGAGCACGGCCATTCGATGTACAACGAACTCTTGCGCGTACCTCTCATCATTTACAATCCCAAATACAAGATTCACAACAGAAAGATCAGCC
>JAFGNQ010000333.1 GCA_016926925.1 Candidatus Aminicenantota bacterium | reverse complement strand
CACGCGTTCCCAAAGCGTTTCGACGATGCTTAAAGAATTCCAAACGGAGCGTTTCAATTATCCGGATTGGCTGTCCAATTTGACGGCGGAAGAACTCGTGGAAAATCTCAAGGAGCCGGAATTCAGAAAGAAAATCAGAGAATTATACGATAATTGTTTGATCAAGTTCGGCATGATTCACACCAAAACCGATCCTTACTGGGGAGATTGTTTCATGGTTGTCAAATGTGCAAATACCGCGTATGAAGGAAAACTCATCAGCGAAATCGCCAAGGTGAAAAATATTGATGAGCTCGAAGCGGTGTTCGATATCATCGTCGAGGATCCCGAATCCAAATGGGTGGCCTACCATGACCGTAGGTACAACCAGGTGGCCGTCTCGGAATTCTTGAAACATCCGCTCTGCGAACCTTGCACGGATGATTTTGTCCTGCCGGCTAAGGTGGCCCACCTCGGTGTTGAGACCGACGCCTCCTCAGCCGTCACGGCGACCTCTTTCGGCATGTATCCCTACTACATCAGAACCTACGTTAAGGAATTGGGCATCCTCTCGCTCGAAGAGGCCGTCAAAAAAGCGACATCCCTACCTACCAAAAGACTGGGATTGAACCGAGGAGTGCTGCAAAAGGGAGCTTATGCGGATGTGGTTGTCTTCGACTTCGATCGCATCGACATGAAGGTCGACTTTCTGGAACCGGACCAACAACCCGAAGGGATCGAATACGTCCTAGTCAACGGAAAGATCGCCTATAAGGACAAGAAGCATACAGGAGAAAAAGCAGGCAAAGTGCTGCGTAAATCTATGTGAATCTTTTCTTTGGGATTTATCAAAATGTATGAACCAACTAAAATCAAGGAGGAGGTATTTTAAATGAATAAGAGGATATCTGTTGCTTTTGTTATTTCGGTTTTGATTATGGGTACTCTATCGGCTCAGGGGAAAGTCGATCTGACCGGGACCTGGGAAGGGGAGACGTATGTCGAGGGAGGACCCGTTCTCATGCTGACTCTGGTTTTGGAGCATAAAAATGCCGTAATCACAGGAAACCTCAATGATGATGCAGGCTATATCGATTCCGAGATTTCAGAAGCGAAACTCGAGAATGATGTTTTTACTTTTAAAGCGGTTGCCCAAGCTCCTGAGGGTGAAGTCATTTTGAGCTTTAAAGTCACCGTTGCGGGAGATAAAATGGAAGGCGACTGGGAGTCGGATAACGGAGTCTACTTAGGCTCGTGGTCTGCGTCCCGGAATGCTGTTGAATAAAGACTGCTGGGTATAAAGATAAAATTGAAGAATATCAGTGCTGTTGGAAGCTGAGACATGTCGATCCAGAATGTCTTTTTTAGGGATCGGTACATAAAAAAGATTCGGTCAAACTTATAATCAAGGAGAGTGCTCATGAGAGCCTTTTGTTTGAATAACTCCGCTCGTATCATGACTGTGTTCATTTTGCTGTTCCTTACCGTACAAATGGCAGGCCTGGCGGATGAAGACCCGTTTCAGTCTGCCGAAGGAGTGGTACAAGAGCTCTATGATTTGGTGACTTTCGAAGCCGGTACGACACCCGACTGGGAAAAAGTGAGATCCCTGTTTATCGAGCAGGGTGTCGTAGTCCTGCGCACCAGCAGGCAGGCCACAACCGTTTTTTCGGTTCAAGGCTTCATCGATGACTTTGTTCGCTTCATCGACCAGGCTAAAGTTATAGAGACGGGATTCAAAGAAGAGATCAAGCGCATGAACCCCATGGTTTTCGGGGATATGGCCACGGTGCTTGTTCTGTACGAAGCCAGCATACCGGGAAAGACGATGCCTCCTCAGCAGGGAGTGGACGGCTTTTCATTGATCCGGAAGGACGGACGCTGGTGGATCGTCTCCATCATCAACGAGATTCCTACTCCGATCCGCCCTATTCCCAAAGAGCTGGAATAGGGGGTCTTGCCTCAGCGTTTTGTCCATTATCAATGAGACAGCTAATATATGACTTTAATACTTCCTTTAAAAGATATTTTCGGCCGCTAACGGATATTCGGTTATGGGATTGGCAGATATACATTTGCATTTTCAACCTGATCTAATATGAATACAGATATCATTCGATTCAGTTCGTCTAATGCTGATCAATTTTTTCAAAACTGACCCTAAATGTTCTGATTCGGCCCTCTTCCTTTACACTGCAAAGCGCGGTTGAAGGCCTATCCTGCATTCCGGGTATCGGAAGTTCATTTTTGGGAAATATTCCACCTTTCTTATCCTCTTCTCTCTGATCTCGCCTTATCTTGAGTGGGAGGTTGATTTTCGATCTTCCTTCCAGTAGTCGAATTCCCTCATTCTGCTCCATGTTTTTTCCCGGAACCATAGCTGCAGCAACCAAAAAAACGGATTTGTCATCTGTAGGGAGTCCGCGCCGTTCAAGCTCGGCCTTGGCAAGAGGCAGGTCATTTTCAGCAACATCCAAAGGGTTCCCGTCAAAAGGCTCCAGTCCCAGTTGTTCAGAAGCAAGAAGTTTGATCTTGGGGTCCGGTGGTAGAGGTGTTCGGCCGTTGTACCCGAGAACGGATCTCCCGTAACCCGGATCTATCTTTTTCCAGCGGCCAAACAGTATATTGTTGAATGCCTGAACCCAGTAGTGCTGGCTCCCGGGAGTGGCGGCAACCCAAGCTCCCCCTTTTTCAAGAACTTCGGGAAATTCAGATAGAATTTCGCCGTAGCGATGCATGATGCCGGCTTTCACCATCATATGAACGTTAGGTCCTATTGCCCCTCCAGGCATGGGGAAGCCAAGAACTCGGGGATCTGGCGAAAGAACGATGGGATTGAAATCATAATCTCGGGTACCTTTAGTCAAAAGGTCTTCGACCTCATCTATTCTTGATACGTCAAAATCAAACGTATAATTTGTTCCTTTCAGTGCACGCGCCATCGATCGTGCATCAGGCTGAGCCGTTCCGCTGGCCATGGGTCTCACAGACAGGTCTATGCCGTCTGCCCCACCTTCCAGCGCAGCCATATAGCAATACACTGCGGTGCTAGCTGTGTCGTGGATATGAAACCATAGCTGCATTTCCGGCGGCATGATTTTCCTGACGCCCTTCACTGTCTCATAAACGGCTCTCGGCGCAGCCGTACCTCCCGGATCCTTGACACAGACAGAATCGATTTGAACGCTGCTCTTTAGCATTCGTTTCACGACATCGATATAGAATTCGGGTGTATGGACTTCCGTGGAGTGAAAGGGAAGCCCCATCATAAGGACGGCAACTTGATGATGCATGCCCGCCTCGACAATCGGTCTGCCCGTCTCCACCATGAGATCGACATCGTACATAAAATCGAAATTTCTATTCCATGTCGTCCCATATTCCTTCATAAGCTTCGCCTGAAGGCTCAGCAATTCGCGGCTTTGAGTCTTCATAGTCACACCGCTGATCGAGCGAGTTAATATCTGTAAGTTCACGTCTGGACCGACCTTTTCCCGCATCGTCTTCATGCATTCGAAAGGATCTTCTCCGATATGGAAATAAGGGGCCTGAAAACGTGCCCCTCCACCGAATTCAAAATGCTTGACACCGAGATGAGCTGCGCATTCCATAGCCGGCAAAAAGTCCTTCAACCTGACTTTGCCTCCAAGAATGCTCTGAAGACCATCACGAAATGTCACGAGCTGGACTTTAACAACTTTTTTCTTTTCTGAAAAAAACATTGTTCGATATTTTTCTCTTTATATAGCAGATTATAAGCAGCGCTGTCAAAGCACAAGTCTGTTTCCAGTAAATAGTATTGAAAATGGCATCGGGCCACAGCAATTTGTTTCATATTAACAACTTAAATCATCTTTGTCATGTATTATAATGTCTTAGAAGTAGTTCTTATGGGCATTGAGGCGAGGCCGCCGCTATCGCCTATTCATACTTTATCGCTTTTACCGGATCGGAGATGGAAGCTTTTATGGATTGGTAACTGACCGTAATGATGGCGATAAAGAGCGTCGCAATGCCGGAAAGAAAAAATATCCAGGGATTCATGCTTGCCCTGTAGGCGAATTTTTCCAGCCAGCGGGTCATGGCGAAGTAAGCGATCGGCCAGGCGATTAGGTTTGCGATAAGCACAAGCTTTATAAAGTTCTTGCTGAGGAGGGCGACAATCCCGGGGATGGATGCACCGAGCACTTTCCGGATTCCGACCTCCTTGGTCCTCTGCTCGGAAACGAATGAAGCCACGCCGAACAATCCGAGGCAGGCAATGAAAATAGCCATGAGAGTGAAAGAAGCGAAGATGTCACTCAACCGTTCTTCCACCTTGTACTTACTGCCGAACGTTTGGTCCAAAAAGGAATAATCCAGAGGGCGACCGGGATCGATCGCGTTCCACTTGTCTTTGATTGTCTCTAAAACTTGCGCCGTATCTGCGGAGTCCAGCTTGATGGAAAGAGTATCCAGATAATCCGGTATGTTGGTCAAATAGAGCGGCATGATAGCCTTATGAAGGGAATCGGTATGAAAATCCTTAACGACACCGATAACCGTTTTTTTCTCCCACTGCATGGGGGTGTCGCCCGCAGCCTGAACTGTCTTGCCCACCGGATCGTCCCAGCCAAACCTCTTGGCCGCTGTTTCGTTGATGATGACGGCTTCCTGAGGGTCTGATGCGAAATCTTTCGAGAAATTCCTTCCTTTGACTATCTCCATGCCCCAAGAGGCCATAACATCCTGGTCGACATTGATACGTTCTGCCAACAGGGCCTGATCTTCCGTAAATCCTTCGGGAACAATAGGCATCACATCCACCCCTTCGCCCGGTACGGAAGAAGAAACGGATACGCTTGCAACTCCCGGTAGTTTTTGGAGCTCTGTTTTGACATAGTCAAGGGATTGCCGGATCTTCCGGTCCATTATGCGTACGGTAAGGAGGTTGTTTTTATCGAATCCCAAATCCTTGTTTTTCATGAACTTCAGTTGGTTGATGATGATGAGGGTTCCGATTATGAGCGTCACGGAAATAACGAATTGAGAGATGACGAGAATGCTGCGCATACGAAAGTTACCGGTTCCTGTTTTGTGGGCGTTCTTCAAGACGGCTGCCGGCTGAAAGGACGAAAGGAATAATGCAGGATAGGATCCCGCCGCCACGCCGACAAGAAGCGTCAGGCCGAGCAGTCCTGGAATGAGCCAGGGCAATTCTCCGTAATTCATCCTGAGTTCTAAACCGGACAAAGCACTGAAAAGGGGGAGAGCAATCTGGACCAAGATCAGAGCAATGATCAAAGCAACAGCGCTGTAGAAAATGGATTCCCCGAGAAATTGTTTGACCAAATCTTTTCTGGCTGCTCCGATGACTTTCCTCATCCCTACCTCTCTGGCCCGCATTGCAGACCGGGCTGTGGCCAGGTTCATGAAATTGATGCAGGCAATGAGGATTATGAAAAATGCAATCCCCGAAAATATATAGATATAAAGGATGTTGCTGTTTCCTGAGATTTCGTTCTCCAGGTGGGAGTGAAGATGAATGCTCCTCAGCGGTTGAAGGAAGTATCTGATTTCTCCCCCAATGGCCTTCAAATCGCTGCCCATGTACCTGTCCACGAGAGCTGGAAGTTTTTGTTCGAGAATTCTGTAGTCAAATCCATTTTGCAGAAGCACATAGGTGTACTTGTTGAAATTGAGCCAAACCTCCATCTCGTTTCTGTCTCGGGCATAGAGCGACTCGAAGGAACAGAGAAAATCGAAGCTGAAATGAGAATTTCTTGGTACATTTTTCACTACACCTGTAACAGAAAAATTGTACTGATCATAAAAATTTAAAATCTTTCCGACAGGATCTTCATTGCCGAAGTACTTCTTGGCCGTATCCTCGGTTAAAACCACGGTGTGGGCCGCAGACAATGCCGAATCAGTATCGCCTTTGATTATGGGAAAGGAAAAGACGTCGAAAATCGAGGCATCGGCAAATACTATCTTGTCTTCATAAAACTGCCTGTCCTGGTACTTAACCAAAACCCTAGGAAGAGTATCGATTCGGACAACATCAAGAACTTCCGGATAGTCCTTTTTGAGAACAGGGGCCAGCGGCGTGTTGGAGACTGCGATTTTTGCTGTCATGCCGCCGACATTGGCATCCACGACCACCCGGTATATCCGGTCCGCTTTCTCATGGAATCTGTCATAGCTGATGTCCCTCAGGATATAGGCGGTGATCAGAATGCAGCAGGCCATGCCTATGGCAAGCCCGGTTATATTGATGAAGGCATAGCCTCTGTGCCTTTGTACGTTTCTTATTGCCGATTTCAAATAATTCTTGAACATTCCGCCAGACTCCACTGAAGTTCCAATTAAAGAAACGAAGACCTCGCCTTAAAAGTTCCCTTTTTGGATGCCTGCCACTCCCTGTTTCATAATCGAACTGGAACGTTTGAAAAAGAATCCAACTCTTTGCCAGGACAACAGGCCCTCCCTTCGTGCCATACGGATTCGATTGTTAATATTTGAGGGATTTTCGTGTAATATTGGAGTCAGGCT
>JAFGNQ010000332.1 GCA_016926925.1 Candidatus Aminicenantota bacterium | reverse complement strand
CTCCGTTGGTGTCTGCTCTCGACCGCAGAAAAACAGACATACAGTCACAAGCAACAATCCTCCTGTAAAAAGAAACCTTCTCATAGATTTGCACCTCCTCATTTCGAATAAACTATGAGCCTCACACCATGAGTAGATATGAGTTTATGAAAATCTCCAAGCAAAATTTTAACAAAAACGGTGGAAAAACTAAAACGGTGAAATCGGGCAATATCTATTCCATTCAGCGCTCTTTATAAGATATAGTCTTACGAAGGCTCAGTCAAGCAGGTTAATGTGCTTAATTCAGCTATAAATTGACGCCCTCTTTGCCTTCGACTATAAGTTTCTTATAGAAGGGGATTATTTACTCGCACCTAAGATGAGGTGCCGGCGATTAGCAGATTTTTAAAAAATGTAAAAGCAGAATTTTCCCCTAGCGGCAAATCCAAACTCATCTCAGGCGTGAAGCATCTCCAAAAATAACGGATAGTCTTATGCCCCCTGAAATTCCTTCCAAGAAACTATAAAAAGTAACTGTATTGAGAGGAACTCGGATTGCACATCGGCTGTATCAGAAACAGATCTATCTCGGCATAAGCAGCCGTATGATATGCAAAGGCACTTTGAATTGTGGTAAACGGTCTGTAATTTGGGGTCGGACCATGGCAATATGCTGATTCTTAATGAGTTGTATATTTTTTTGTATGAATAAAATCGTTTAAAGTCGATTTTTGCATAGAAAAATCGTCTTTAAGCTAAGGTGATATCTTTACAAGTCTCAATTGTTGTCTTAATCCAAACCTTTCAGGCTTCTTTCAAATAAGCATAGGCTGCTTGGTTGTATTCACTGCGAAAAAATCTGTCATAAGAACGGCTTGCCGGATTGACGAAGTCGGCTATGCAAACAGGCGTGAGCTTTCCGTTTCTTATAGTTGCATCCGGACAGCTGCAGCACAAGTGCAATTCCTTTGTGTCCTCGTTGTACTCCGGAGGATTCTGCAACGCTATATAGTGAAGGCGTATTTCCCTCGGATTTAGCGACGTTCGCAGGAAGCGGAAGAGATCGCCGGATTTAGCCGGCCGCAACAAGGCCTCAAGTAAAATCGATAGCAAAAAAATACAAAAAACAAATGAACGGTTCATCGTGACAATAAAAAAGTGATGCCCCTTCAATAACCTGTAAAATTTTCTGAATATTCTGTTTTGCATGGGAGAAATTCCAAAGGCATCGCCTGATCCGGAATTCAGAAAGTATAAATAAATCATCCAGCTTACCTCTTTATCGTCTACAATTGACGGAATATACGCAGCCGGTTCTATCCTCAAATCTCTCGATAAGGCAACATACTCTTCCTCCATCGAGGCATGTTGCCTCTTGGGAGGAAGGGGATCGCGGGCAAGCACGGCAAGTATCCCATCAAAATAACGGAATTTAGCATATTTTTTCACGAATCCGCCCAACATTTGTTTCGAATCATTGTAGATGGTGACGGATAGTGAGAAACAAATTTTCTTGCTTTCGAGCTTTGAGAATAACCGTCCGCGCGCAATTTCTATATTCTTATGAAAATGCTTTTGCCCTGAATCGATATGAGCAATAATTTTATCCAGCTTTTCTTGAATCAATTTTTCCAAAAGAACATCTTTGTCATCCTGCAAAAAAACGATGCCGTTCGTCAGCAATTGACATAACAGGCCTTTCGACTTGACATAATTTACTATCTCGGGAAGCTTGGGATGAAGGGTGGGTTCGCCTCCCAACAGAGTTATCACCTGGAGATTGCGTTTTCTCACAATGAGATCTATTTCTTCTTTTACTTTAGAAAGGGACTTCATTTCATCCTTATTCAGGTTGTAGCAACTCCGGCATTGCAGGTTACAGGTCCGGTTTGTCTCGATAGTAGCATGGGGTGTATCTGAGAGCGGATACTTCAGAGGTTTGATTCCGTTAAGTGTCGATAAATCTTCAATTTTCATGTTGTTCTGCTTCCCATTTCAAGAATTCTTCTCGGGCAAATCGGAGTGTAAAATCAGATCCTCCATAAATTTGATCGAGAACATCCTTTCTCGGCGCACTATTCATTATCGGAAGATGGATGTCATAGTAGCCGCAAGCTTTGAGAATCACGGTACGATCGGAATTACCGCATGCCGGAGGGGACAGAAATGTCATTTCAAAAGAGTCTCCGATATCAGGCATAGCGTGATAAACGCTGTCTGCTGCATAAAGCTTATGCAAAACATCCTGTCCAAGATTCGTTTCTGCACGGCAAGCCCCAATCTCGTGAATTTCGACCGGAATATCTTCCGTGTAATCCATTGCCAGACTGTCAATTCTCCAAAAATCGATGGGAGGAGTGAGCCTGATTCTCAATGTTTCTCCAGGGATATCGCAGATATCCAAAATGTACGCCTTGTCTTTAGAAGCAAAAGGCCCACTTCCGAAAATAGTACCCATAGATTTCCAGCCTGCTGTCGTTTCGACTCGAATTTGAAGTAGGTAGAGCTCTTGCTTTTGGTACCACGACAAAACTTGATAAAAGGCAGGACCATGTTTATTCACCTCGGTATACCAATCGGAAACTTGATTACCATAGAGACTGAGGAATCTCTTTCCCATTTGGGCTCCCCATTGAGAAGTGCAAGCGTTGACGACAAGCTTCGCTTCTTTAGCATATTCAGGCTTAGGAAATTCAAAAATTAGGTCTTCCCGCAAATCGAGATTGTCTGAGCACCCAATCTTTGGAACATGGCCTTGCCAGAATATGCCGTCTTTTTCGGTGAAAAATCGAGTGACATCTTCATTTCTGGAATTAACGACTCTTCGGGCACGAACAGGATGCTTGATAGTATGAACTCTCCCTTGGGTATCGGGTACGACGGCAACATCGTGCGGATGATCCACTACGACAAGCGTAATTTCATCTGTGTACTGGGTCTCATCAAGTTCGTTGGCAACGGAGATTATATACCGGCCGTTAACCTCTTCGATATGCTCCAGCTCGCTCCATTCGGTCCTTTTCAATCCTTCACAGATGGCGGCACCATAGGGCTCTGCATCTAAATGAAAGTTCTCCCCATCGAAGGAGTAGATGAAAGGACAGCATTCGGTAGGAGGCGGTTCAGGGGCGGTTGCGGATCCGATGGCAAGCCACGCCAGAACCAACCCGACACCGCTGTATACGATCATCATTCCCTTATCTGCTTTTTCAATCCTGACGGACCGGATCGATGAAAACGGAAGGTCTTTTTTTGTCTTATCCTTAGTGTATCCGGACAGTATTTGATCTTTAATCTCCGGTTGGCTGAGCTCTAAAGTTGCCCCTTTTTTGGTCTCCACGACTATTTTTTTCTCATTTCTTATGCGAGACTCCTCGTAAGGAGAAAAATAGACGATCGTTTTGCCGCAGGAATAGAAAATGAGAGCCATGGCAACAATGGAAAGAAATTTAAAATCCTTCTTATGCATGTTCACCCTCCTTCATATTTTTTGAATTTTCAGGTTAGCGCCCCATAATCTCTCTGATTGTTTTCACTTTTTCTCTATCGGACATACCGGAGAATTCATACTTGGATTTTATCCCGATATAAGCCAATCCTGATATGACGAATGAACAAAGCCCGACTGCGCCACCGGATATACCGCTTGCCAGCAACCCCATCTGATAATCTTCGTTGTATTTACTGCTTGCTGCGGATATCAACCCGATTATGGAGAATCCGATGGCAAAACCGTAGGCAAGCGCCTTTCCCGGATTGCCGCTTTTCTTCAATTTTTCAATGGATCGAATCTCATCGATGTGAATCTTCAAGAGCTCAACATCCCAATAAGGAAAAGGCAGATAAGCGACATTCGCGCCTTCCAATCTGATGATTTTGGCACGATAAGTGTTTCCGTTTGTGCCCCTTATGTTGATTTCTTGAAATTCACGAGCGTCGATAACGGCTTGAAAGATGGTGTCATCCGAACTCTCTCTCCGAGTGGTGTCGATGGTCGCACAGCTCGTAAGGAAATGACAAAATAAAACCAGAGAAACTAATGAGATGATTTTCCTGTTCATAAGACCCTCCCCAAGTCAATGAGACGCTTTAGATTCTTTTTTCCCTTTTTCATAGACGCTATAGGGGAAGGTAATCCCAGCTTTGAAAAAAGTTGTTAAGAGTTTGTTAAAAGTCGGTTAAAAGTTTGTCAAATCCTGCACCCAAGATTTCATAAACCGGGGTCGGACCTCAGTAACTTACTGATATTTCACAAGTTACCCAATTTTCGGCATAAAAAAAGCGGCTTAAAGCCGATTTTCGCAGGAGAAAAAACAGGCATAACTGCTAAGCAATTACAGATTGGCCACCAGATTATTTTTTAAACTGTAATAGACCATTTCTATCCATTTTTCACACGAAAAGTGTTCCACGCCCCATTCTTCCCACTCTTTGAG
>JAFGNQ010000331.1 GCA_016926925.1 Candidatus Aminicenantota bacterium | reverse complement strand
CCCGATAGTCGTCCACGGCTCGATCAATGATCACTCGGTCCCCCCAACTGGTCACAAAAGCAACGGGAGTACTTTGGATACCCTGAATGAATGGGATTTGCTGTTGAACCTCCGGTCTCGCTCTTCCGGAAAGACATGCATCCACAATAGGAATGCCCATCTCGGCTGCAGTTATTAAAGCGACGAGCGTAGACTGAGCAGGCTCATTGCGGATCAGCGCGTTAAAATCCGTCCCAATATACTCTCCAAGAAGGCGAACAGCTCGCAAGGCGGTGTCTCGGAGAGGAGGGACGTTCTGATTCTTCATGCGTGTTACCACGTTCTCCCACATCTCTCCTCCTCCAACTCCGCAGGGAACCGCTACAATCCAGTTATCGGGAATGTCATCCACGGAGATAATTTTGAATGTCTTTCCATCTTTTAGAGCCTCTTTCATACGATTGATCATTCGGGTGCTGTCGTTTCCGCGCGTAGCTTGGATGGAAGAGCCGACCATGAGGTCAATGATCTCTTGCTCACTCAATTCTCGAATTCCTAGTTGTGCCGAGAGATTAACGTTCAAATGCGACAATATCAAGCTGAGAGACAAAAAGAGTATTTTTTTCATTTATTCTCCCGTTAAAAAGATTTTAGTATTTTTCCGCTAAACCAGGCGGTTTCCGTTCCAGGTGGGTCAAAAGACTTCCCTCATGAATCCGGGCCGGCGTCAATGTTATTGTTTTTCTATCAACGCCCCCCCTGGTTGAATGGATTGAGATCCTAACTTCCTTTTTTCCCTTGTCCTTCAGCTTTACTTGCCACGATACTTCTCTCTTTTCGTGGGGCTGAAGCCAGCCCAGCTCCAACTTCTCCCTGCCCTCGAGCAATTCAATTCTGCCCTCAAGGATTTCGATCTCTACGAAGTCGGGTTTAACGATTTTTACCCGCTTGGCCATTTCCAATGCCGTCGGTAAAAATCCGTCATTGGTGAAGACGGCTTTTATCTTGAAAGCATTGTTCTCGTTTTCCAGAGGAGATGTATTAGTGGATAGGATTCTGACATGAGGAAGTGATTTCGCTAGTAGCAGGTTGAACATCGCCTCGTTCTTTATCCATTCTTCTAAAAATTTCGGCGGAGGATTCTGCCAGAAAAATTTTGGGTTATATCCCCCAATCTCCACTTCTCCCAACTGGGCGTGATCGTACCTCCTCCAATTTTTAAAGCCTTTTCCCTCCAAGGCTTCATCATTCCATTTGAGCACTTCGAGGGGACTATAAACCCCATCCTCATTATAATCGATTACTTTCCCAGCGCTCCAGAGTTCGTCTCCGTACCAAAGCGCTCCGAACTGGAAATATCCATACTCAAGATGTTGTCCGAAAAGCGGGCTTCCCTTTTTCTCAAATCCTTTCATACCATCGAATATTTCTTTCATTTGGTTGGGAATATCCCAGTATATGTCGCCTTTTATCCTGTATCCCGTGATTTCCCCGCCTCTATCGTCAAAATAATGAAAATATTTCAGATCTCCTTGGGGAATGGACTCAACGCTCCGGCTTGTGGAGGGGCCGCGGAGAATCATCGGGCCTTTGGTGTCCAAGCTCTGCCCGGCCCCAATATTGGGGTGCTGTAAGAGAAAAAGAACAACGCTGCGAGTTTCAGGTTCGGATAAGGGATATGCTCCCGCTCCGATCTGGGTCCAACCGCGGCCGGTAAGCTCCGTGCCCGGCTCGGGACGCCAATTCTCGGGATAGTTGCGATTGAGATCCAAGCCGCCTATTCCGTCTTCATTGTATCGTCCGTCCTGATCATTATCCCAGCCTTCACTATAGACTCTATAATCCCCCTTATTTTCACCGACCTGTTTCATCAAGCGGCCTGATTGATCTTCCGGATCGATGATGTAATCACCTTGACCGAAGCTGAGCTTTTTTCTCATTTGGTAACAGAGACCGTCCCCATCCAGATCTTCCATGGGGTCCTCATCCAACATCCCGTCGAGATCGCTGTCGTGAGGACGAATTGTGCTGCGGTTGGTTTGTGCCGTATTCAGATAGAATGAGGCTCCATCCGGATTGTTCCGAATCCTAATATACAATGCCGTTTCGTCGAGCAATTTTGTGATTTCCGGGTTTTTGCCATATTCGGATAAAACGTGCCAAACGAAATAGATAACGGATTCCGCCGTAGTGATTTCCTGTGAATGCCGATTGGACTCCAGGTAATAACCGGGTTTGTCCGTATCATTCCCAGTTTTTTTTTGGGAAATGGTTAGTTGCAAGATATCCCGGCCTTCAAAACTTTTTCCAACCGCATACAAATCGACCAAATCCGGATACTCTTTTTCCCATTTTTTCAAGAAAAAGTGAACTTCATCGTCTTTGTGATAGTGTTCAAAATCCATCTCGCCCCATACTTTTGGGTGTGTTTCAATATAGTCCACAAGGGGAAAGTAGCTCTGTCCATGTCTTTGCCCGCCGACGTGATAAATCCCGGACGATTTTTTGTCGTTTGCTTGAAAGGATAATAGAATGCTGGAAAACAGTAGAAGTGAAAATGTGACGAATATCGCTCGTCTTCTCATTGTGTCACCCTGGAATAGAGCCGAAAATCTATTCAGCTTTGAATGAATTGCGGTTTGTCCCTAATATTCAAGACCTTGGCCAATAAGCCTCGATGCGCCATTTTCCCCCAGATTCTTGCCGGATGGATTCATTTCTTCCTATTTTCCATCTCCAACATTTTATCGATCCATTGACCGACATCATCGAAAGGAATCTTCCGTACGGAAAGAATATCTGCCGTGAGATTGTAGAACGGCTTTCTGGTTAGAGGATGAACGGCGAGTGGGTTGGCGCCCACACAGACCAGCTTCAAACGGTGTTCTCCCGGTTCAAAATCAAACAGGCCAATTCTTCGTTCCAGGTTTTGGCCGTATGAGATGTCCTCATGTTCATTGAACCGGTAAATATTAAAAAAATCCAGGGTATTATTGATTTTGTCGGGAGGAAATCCTTTTGCTAAAAACGGCTGGTAGCCTCCCGGGATCTGAGATTCACCGGCTTCGTAGATCTCCTTGTCGTCAATGTACACCTTCCAGATTCCATTGTCCTCCCGCAATAATTGGAAAATTGACAGCACATGCAGGCCCTTTTCTATTATTTGGAAAGGGATCTCAATCCATGATCCTACGGCATCGTTCTTAACCAGCAGACCTTGACGATCGAAACAAGGCCGGTTATAGGTCAATTCCTCCAGAACCACTTGATCGGAGTGCTTGATCATGTTGATAATCTTTGGAAGATGGTAAAACACTTCAGGATCCACCCGCTGCTCGAGTGGGGGGAATTCGCACCACGGCTCAGCTATAGTGTTTTGATACCAGAAGCTGACGGATGACCATTTATCCGGCCGCGGCTTGAAACTGTCGAGTGTGTTCCCCGCCTCGTCTATGATGAATCCTTTGCGTTCGATGGTCAGCTTCAATGACTCGGAGAAGATAACGGGATCTGGAATGTGCCACCTGTAGGCTGTAATTCTGGCGTCTGTGCACCGGGGCTCGAATACGGTACAACCGGTGTACATCCCCGAATGAACGCGCATATTCCATGCGTCGTTAAAATAATCCTCGGTTCCGCATCCGACAAGAGATGGAACTTCCTCTCCGTCTATATACCAAAAATCGTCCCCTTCCCCGATCCAATGCCCCAAGGCAGCCTGAGAGGAGAGGACCGTCCCTACATAGTGCCCGGATCCCATCCCTTTGAACACTACATATGGTTCACCGACCGGGACTGGATATTCTTGATGATAGCGTGCATGAAAATACATCATGTCATCTGGAACTTTTTCGAGTTTTTGCCAATCGATCATGTAAAAAATAGAGGGAGCTCTTTTATCCGATTCGTTTGTCAATGTGATTTTAGCTTCTTTTTGAAATGGCATCACCCAGTAGCAGTTATATGCCCTCCCGTATGAGTGCACCTTCACTGGAAGCGAATTGATATTGGCCTTCATCCCGTTGCCGCAGCCGAAAAAATCTCCGACAGGCGTCTCAACGGACGGGATCTTCGACCCATCCCAGTAAATCCTTAAAACTATCGAACGGGGATAGCGCAGGTCCTGGGAGAATATCGTCATCCAGATGTGGGCGACTTTCCCCGGACCCTCCAAAACCCCGAGAATTTTGGTTTCTCCCGCCTCGATTGGGATGGCGTCCCGGTTGTATTGGATGTTCCCGCTGGATGCCCGCATAGATCTGCCATGCACCTTTATGGAAAGTGAGTCCAGCTCTTGAAACAATGGTTTTTCAGCGCTTATAAACAGCAAAGCAACAATGCACCCAAGAATTCGGATGAGTTTTTTCATTTGATCATTTCTCCTTGGAAAAATTTTTTTCTGCTTCGATTTTCTGCATTTTTTCTATTTAAAGATCCATTCGAGGTTTGGAGCAAAACCCTTCCATTGAGAGTGTTATTGTAGCTGCCTCTTTCGAGGCAGATTCTACCGTTCAGGATAATATATTCGAATCCTGTACTCAGTTGATGAGAATTCGAATAGGTTGAGTTATCTTGAACCTCATTTGGATCGAATACGACCAGGTCGGCTTTATATCCCTCCCGGATCAATCCCCGGTCTCTGAGTCCGAGAAATTGAGCCGGAAGCGAGGTTATCATCCGAACAGCGTCTTCCAGGGTAAGAAGTTTTTCTTCCCTGACGAATTTTCGTAGGACTCTCGGGAAAGTTCCGAAGAGACCGGGATGCCCCTTTGTCCCCGGTCGAAATGCGGCGGCGCCTCCGTCGCTGCCCACCATCATGTAGTCGTTTTTAATAACAGATGCGATTTCTTCCTCCGACATTGTAAAAACAGAGATGATGAGATCGTTTTTTTCGTCGTTCAACATTTCGACGGCAAGGTCAAAAGGGGTCTTTTCATATTCCCGTGCGATGTCGGCAATGGTACGGCCTTGCAGCTCTGGATTCTTCGACTCAACGATAGTGAAACTGGACCAACCGAACATCGGAACCCAATTGAGCTTGTCCGGCGCTCCTTCCTGTGTCAGTTCCTGTATCCGCTTTCTTTTCGAATAGTCTTTGAGAGCATTCCTAAGCGCTTCGCAATACTGATCCAGAGGGGATGATGATAGGATCGGTTTTTCGCTTCCGGATTTAAAATAATCATCGACGGATATTCCCACCCTCTTCGCGACATAGTGGTAGTCTATGATTCGCTCTACATTCTCCAGCGGCGGCATGTTGTCCGGGATATTGAAAATCATCACAAGAGGTGAATAAACACATTGAGGATAAGTAAAAAGGTCGGCGCTTATACGGATCCCCCGTTCCCTGGCTGCGGAAATCAAGGCCGCGGCGATTTTGAGCGACCCCCAATTATCTTTTCCGGAAACTTTCAGATGAGAGATATTAATCTTGACTCCGGTTTGTTCTCCGATCCGAATCGCCTCGTTTACGGCCTCGATCAATTCAGCTCCTTCGCTCCGAAGATGACAGCTGAAAACACCGCCGGATTCAGCAACGACATTGACCAGTTCCATCACTTCTTCGGTCGCGGCATATCGATCGGGAATATACTGAAAAGCCGCACTCAAGCCCCAAGCACCCTCCTTCATTGCTTGTTCTAAAATTGCTTTCATCCGCGCGGCTTCTTTTTTGGTAGGAGTTCGGGTGAGGAGCCCCATAACCTCGGCTCGAATCGTGCCGTAGCCGACTTGCATCACGACGTTCGTTCCAATGCCAGTCTTTTTCCACTGTTTTCTGGTCTTACGAATCCGGAAAGCTCCGGAGCCGCAATTCCCCGCGACAACGGTTGTAACTCCCTGGGATAGGTAGTTGATGTTTGCGGTTGTTTCATTTTTCCCCAGCCCCCGGTCACAGTGGGTGTGGACATCGATAAAACCGGGGCAAACAATTCTTCTTCCGGCATTAATAGCTCTATGAGAGGTGTTTTTCTGGAGATCACCGATTTTTACAATCGTGTCGCCACAAATTCCAATATCGGCGTAATACCAAGGGTTTCCGGTCCCATCGATAATTTTTGCGTTCTTGATTATGAGGTCGAAATCAAAATTTTGCCTCATTAGAAGAGAACTTGATAATAAGTGTAGGAATACCAAACAAGTGTATATCCTGCCTTGTTTCATTCGCTGTCCCGCGATAAAAAAGGGATCCAGCGTTCCATCAGTCGTTGACATTCCTTAGCAGAACCTTGCCGTTCAGGGCATGGTTGTACTTGCCTTTATCAATGCTGATTTTTCCGTTGATAAGCACATACTGTATCCCTGTTGCAAGTTGATGTGGATTTTCATAAGTGGCATTGTCTCGAACGGTATCAGGATCAAAGATCACAATGTCCGCCTTGCAGCCCGGTCTCAAAACGCCCCGATTTTTTATTCGAAAAAGTTGTGCCGGAAGGGATGTCATCTTTCTGACTGCGGTATTAAGAGGGATGATATTTTCTTCCCGCACGTATTTGTTGAGCACTCTGACTGCACTCCCGTAATAGCGAGGATGGACTCTCCCCACATTATAGCGGGCAGCGCCCCCATCGCTGGAAAACATCAGCCAATCTTGTCGTACGGCGCATACCATGTCTTTTTCGGACATGATACATACGGAAAGGGTCAGTCCGTCTTTCTCCTCGATGAACAAATCAACGGCAAAATCAAAAGGATCCATATGCTTCCCGGAGGCGATCTCGGAGAGAACATGTCCATTGTATTTGGGATTCTTAGGTGCATCGATAATCACGAAATTATCCCATCCGAATATCGGCACCCAATTCAATTTGTTGGGAGCGCCTTCCAATGTCAGCTTTTTAATTTCCCCTTTTTTTTCTTGATCGAGCAGAGCTGTTTCGAGTTCCTTGGCATAGTTTTTCATCAGTCTATTTTGGTCATGAGGAGGCTCTCCCCTGGAAGCAATAAAATCATCAATCGTCACGCCCAACCTTTTTAGAATGAAGTAATAATCGATGCTTTTGTTCATCGAGGTGAAGGGTTCCAAGTCATCCGGGATGTTGAATATCATCATGAATGGGACAATGGATGCTCTATTGTATGAGTACATGTCCGCCGTGATTTCTATCCCTTCCGAACGGGCCTTCCCGATTAGTCCGACAGCTTCCTCCATTAAGCCCCAGTTGTTTGTTCCCGCGGCTTTAAGATGAGAGACATGGACGCGTGCTTCGCTTTCCTTCCCGATCATGATGTGCTCATTTAGGGCATCGAGGAGGTGCGCCCCTTCGTCTCGAATGTGGCTGCTGTAAACTCCGTCCCAATCGCCAACGACTTTTGCCATGGCGATGACCTCCGCCGTCCGGGCATAGCGGTCCGGGATATACGGCAACGCTGTGCTCATACCCCATGCTCCATCCTCCATCGCTTTTTGAAGGAGAGAGATCATCCGTTCCAATTCTGAAGACGTGGGATTGCGGTTTTCCACTCCCATGACAGAGGCCCGGATTGTCCCAAAACCGACCAATACAACGGCATTCGTGCCGATTCCGGTCTTTTCCCAAGCCGACTTCAAGCTTTTTATATCATATGAGCCGGAACCACAATTGCCCGTGACTACAGTGGTGACGCCCTGGGTGACATAATTGATGTTTTCGGTGGTTCCCGGGATACCGAATCCTCTATCACAGTGAGTGTGAACGTCGATGAATCCCGGGCAAACGAAATAACCATTTGCATCGATGGTGATTTTTGCCGATTTTTCAGAAAGATCCCCCATCGCCGCGATGGCGTCATCGATGATTCCAATGTCACCTTGCGCCCATGGATTTGACGTCCCATCCAGAATTCTCCCGTTCAAGATGAGGACATCGAATTTTTTCCTTTCT
>JAFGNQ010000330.1 GCA_016926925.1 Candidatus Aminicenantota bacterium | reverse complement strand
GCCAATGTGAGTTACAATTCCGGAATATCATGGACAGACCAGGACACCCAACCTACGGCGCAGTTCTATCATGTGCAGACCGACAGTCAGTTCCCCTATATGGTTTACGGCGCCCAGCAGGACAACAGCACGGTGCGGATCGCCAGCCGAACACCGGTATTCGGAATCGATAAGCCCGATTGGCACGATGTCGGAGGGGGGGAGAGCGGCCATGTCGTTCCCCGGCATGACAATCCGGATATCGTCTATGCCGGGAGTTACGGCGGCTTTATCACGCGCTGGGATTATCTAACACGGCAGACACGGATCATCTCCGCCTGGCCGGATAATCCAATGGGATGGGGCGCCAAGGATCTCAAGTACCGCTTCCAGTGGACGGCGCCGATCGTCGTCTCCCGATTCGACTCGAACGTTCTTTACCATGCCGCACAAGTGCTCTTCAAGACCACAAATGAAGGTCAGAGCTGGGAAATCATAAGTCCCGACCTCACAACCAACGACAAAACAAAGCAGGAAAAATCGGGGGGCCCGATCACCTTCGACGATACCAGCGTAGAGTACTACTGTACCATCTTTGCCGTGACGGAGTCCTTCCAGGATCCGAATATCCTCTGGGTAGGTTCGGATGACGGTCTGGTTCACGTAACAAGGGATGGCGGTCAAAACTGGTCGAACATTACACCGCGTGAAATGCCTGAATGGAGCCTTATCAGCATGATCGAAGCCTCTACATTTGATCCGGCGACGGCGTATCTGGCCGTGGACAGACACGAGCTTGACGATTTCGGGCCCTACATCTACAAAACTTCGGATTTCGGGAATACCTGGAAGAAAATCACCAACGGCTTGCCTGATAACACCTTTGTCCGTGTGGTTCGTGAGGACCCGAAGCGCAGAGGCCTGCTCTATACAGGAACCGAGACAGGCGTTTTCGTTTCCTTCGATGATGGAGCCAACTGGCAGACCCTGCAGCTCAATCTTCCGGTCGTTCCCATCCATGACATGGTCGTCATGGAGGACGACCTCGTAGCAGCAACTCACGGACGTTCGTTTTGGATCTTGGATGATCTCACTCCACTGCATCAGATCACGGATGAGTGGGTCCATTCGGACATCTATCTCTTCAAGCCTCGTGATGCCTATCGTATGCAGGGATGGAATTTCGAGATACCGAATGTCGGTCAGAATCCAGCTGGAGGTTCCGTGTTCTATTACTACCTCGAGGAGAAGCCTGAAGATCCCATTACGCTGGAATTTTTCGATGCGGAGGGAAAGCTCATCCGCAATTTCACCAGCAAAAAGGATGAAGAAGAATCTCCCCGGTCTCAGAGAATGTGGTTTTTTGGAGGGTCTTCCGCCAATCCTCCGGCGGAAGCAGGGATGAACCGTTTTGTCTGGAATATGCGCTATCCTGATGCCGTGCGTGTTCCAGGGGCCATCCTTTGGGGCGGAATGCTCAGCGGTCCTGTTGCCGTACCGGGAAAATATGTGGTGAAGCTGATTTACGGAGAGAAAACCTTGACGCAGGAGTGGGAATGGAAAAAAGATCCCCGGCTTGAGGCTACGCAAAAAGATTTGGAGGAACAGTTCGATTTTCTGACCAGGATCCGTGACAAACTCACTGAAATCAATACAGCCATCAACCGGCTGAGGGATATTGCCAAACAGGTTGACGGCCTCTCGAATAAGATCAAAAATCATCCCAATGCAGATGAAATTGTAGAGGCAGGTAAGCACCTTAAGACTAAACTTAAGGAAATCGAGGATGTCCTCATTCAATCCAAATCGCAGAGTCCGCAAGATCCTCTCAACTTTCCCATACTCCTGGACAACAAAATTGCCGCCTTGGCTTTTGTGATTGCTGCTTCCGACACCCGTCCCACGGATCAGTCTTATGCGGTCTTCGAAGATTTGGCCGCAAGAGCGGATATGGAAATCGAGAAGCTCACGCAAGTATTGGAAAAGGATATTCCGGAATTCAACGCCCTCTGCCGGCGGAATGAGATTCCCGCCATCCTGATGAACAAAGAAGGGCTGGACAACTGATATCACCTGCTAGCGAATCAAATCCTTCTTGTCGGGAGGAGGATATCCGTGCTACAGTGCACGGAAAAGGCCTTTAGCTTAAAGAAAACCATCGGAGCATTTGCATGTACGGAAAAGTCGACCAAAGGGTCATGGAAGAATTGTCCGGGATTGTTGGTATTGACGGATTGATCAGCGACAAAGAGAAAATGCATGACTTCAGTCATGATGAGTATTCCCTCCATGACATTGTCCATTATCCCGATGTTGTCGTGAAGCCGAAATCCACCGATGAAGTTTCCCGGATCATGCAGCTGGCCAACAGGGAAAGGATTCCCGTAACTCCCAGGGGAGGTGCGTCTGGCTTGTGCGGCGGCTGCGTGCCGACATTCGGAGGCATCGTTCTGTCTCTCGAGAGGATGAACAGGATTATCGAAGTGGACACGGCCAACCAGATGGCTGTGGTTGAAGCCGGAGTCAGAATGGGGGATTTTTATCGCGCCGTTGAGGAGGTGGGACTCTTTTTCCCGCCTCATCCGGGTGAGGAGAGCGCCATGATCGGAGGAGTCGTGGCCAACAATGCCGGAGGCTCCCGCGCGGTCAAATATGGAGTCGTCCGAAACTATGTTCGAGGTTTGGAAGTGGTTCTTCCATCGGGAAAGATCATTCATCCCGGCGGAAAGCTCATGAAATCCAGTACGGGATACAACCTGGTGAACCTCTTCATCGGATCCGAAGGAACTCTCGGGATTGTAACACGGGCTATCATCCAGGTCATGCCGCTGCCACATCTGACCCGTTCTTTGATCGTTCCGTATGAGAATATCGAGAAAGCCATCGAGTCCGTTCCCTATCTCCTCAACAAAAAGATTCTGCCGCTTGCCGTGGAATTCGTACCGAAAGATGTGATCGAAATCACGGAGAGATTTCTCAAGAAGAAATGGCCTGTTTCCCTGGGAACGACATACCTCGTCTTCATCATCGAGGCATCGAGCGAGGATGAATTGGATAGGATGTCTCAAGCTATTGCTGAGATCTGCTTGGAGAAAGATGCTCTCGATGTTTTTGTGGCTGACAATCCCAGAAAACAAGAATTGGTTTTGGAGATCAGAAGTAAAATCTATGAAGCCGTCAAAGCGCACACCCTGGAAGTTCTGGATATCGTCGTGCCCCGGGCTGAGATTGCAAGGCATTTCAAGCGTATTCAAGAGGTTTCAGAAGAGTATCACGTATGGCTCCCTACGTTCGGGCATGCGGCTGACGGCAATGTGCACACGCACATCATGAAAGCCAAATATGAGGGAGGCGTTCTCATTCCCATCCCCGAAGAAGAATGGGATCTTAAACTAAAGGCCGTGAAAAAAGAGCTTTTCGAGGATTGCCGGCTCAGAGGAGGGATGATTTCCGGGGAGCACGGGATCGGAGTGGTCAAAAAACCCTATCTTTTTTACGTGCTGAGTGAAGAAGAAATCGCTCTCATGCGGGGGATCAAGGTCCATTTCGACCCTCATAACATCCTGAATCCCGGCAAAATCATTGATGTATAAAAAGGGGGACAGGCAATTTTTTTCCGGGGTGAATAAAAAAATGCCTGTTGTCTTTTTTGAATTGATCGTTTATTGGTATAATGAGTGCTAACAATGCCCTGAACTTATCCAAAGCACAGGAGTTAGAGATGGCTGATTTGCGCGTTTCCTACATGGGTTTGTCACTAAAAAATCCGGTCGTCGTTTCCAGCAGCGATCTGACGCGGACATTGGATGGAATCAAGAAGTGTGAAGATTCCGGCGCCGGTGCCGTGGTGCTGAAATCCATTTTCGAAGAGCAGTTTTTGATCGAAGGAGGTATACCTGAAAGCGATTATGCCATCTATCCGGAAGCTCTCGATTACATGCGGTCGGGGAGTCTTTTAGAGTATGCACCTCATGATTTGACAAGATTGATTGAGGATGCTAAACGCGAGGCCGGAATCCCTATAATAGCGAGCATCAATTGCCAAACCCCTTCATTGTGGCCTCGTTTTGCCAGGCAGATTCAAGAAGCCGGTGCGGATGCTTTGGAATTGAACATCTCCTATCTTCCAATTAAATTGTCGATATCGGGTAAAGAGTATGAGGATCATCATCTCAACATTTTACGGGCAGTGAAAAAAGAGGTTTCCATTCCCGTGTCCGTCAAGCTCATGTCATGTCTGACTTCGGTTCCCCATCTGGGGCAACGGCTGGCGGATGCGGGATGCGCAGCTTTGGTGCTCTTTAATTGGTTTCTTCAGCCGGATATCGATATCGACAAGCTGAAAACCAGGTCGCGTATAGGAAAGGGCGAGCTCTCCCATTCCTTGAGGTGGGTGGGGCTTTGTTCGGGTAGAGTGGAATGCGACATTGCCGCTTCCGGGGGTATCCAGAATGCAGAAGATGCCATTAAACAGTTGCTCGCAGGAGCCTCGATTGTTCAGATATGCACACTTTTTATGCAGAAAGGCCTTGGGGAAATAAGGAATATTTTAAAGTTCCTGGAAGAATGGATGGCCGCACATGACTATGCCCGCATCGATGATTTCAGGGGAGAGATGTCCTTCAAGAGACAGGAGCTGACATTCCGTGACCTGGGAGAGGCGGCTGCATATTTTCGCGCTCAGTATTTGAAAGTTTATTCAAAGAAGTAATATCAAATCGCCGGCCCAAATGGGTCAGGGGGGCAAAATGGAAAGAATCTCAGAAATTTTCGTCATCTTGGAAAATCGACCTTCGACCTTGGGTGAGCTCTGCAGTCATATGGCTGAAAACGGGCTCAACATCGAAGCCATCGGTGTTTTTCAAGATACGGCCAAACTGTTCGTAAAGAATGTCAGTAAAGCCGTTAAAATTCTACAAAAACTGAACTATGTAACTGAAATCAGAGAAGTTCTCAAAGTCGAACTGGAAAACATGCCGGGAACTTTGGCGGAAGTGGCTACGCTGCTCGGCAACAAGGGAATAAACATCGAGTACTGTTATGGGACACTGAGCACCAAAGGAAAAAACGCCGCTGTCATCTTGGATGTCTCGGATATCAATAAAGCAGTAAGAATTCTTAAATCCAGGTGACTTCGGGCCGTTTGAAAAAAAGCATTTAGTCTGTTTTCCTCGCTTTCTACAAATATTTCTGTTGCAGTTTATCCTTGTTTTTATTATTTTTTATCTGCATTTCGGATGCCGCATATCATATCTTTCCGGTAAGGACTGCGGCGGTGAAATCAAGTCTTTCCCTTTTTGAGGAATAATTCGGATCAGGAGTTTGGAATGTCTGAAGAGAAAAAAAAGGGGACTTTGAGGTCCTTCCCACTCACTTTTTGGCTGGCGAATCTGATGGAGTTGTTTGAGAGAGGAGCATACTATGGCCTCAATTCCGTGCTCGCTGTTTATTTGGTGGATCATCTTGGCTTCCGGAATCAAGCCGTAGGATTTCTTCAAGGCTTTGTCTATGCCTTGACGTATATCATGCCGATTCTCGGCGGTGCTTTAGCCGAGAGGCTGGGTTACCGGCGGATGCTCCTTGTCGCTTTTTCCATGCTCACAATCGGCTACTTCGCCGCGGGAAACGTGACTGCTTACGGCTTGATTTTTCTCTTTCTGCTGATCATGGCCACGGGAAGCGGGCTCTTCAAACCCATAATAACAGGAACCGTGGCCCGAACCACGACCAAGGAAACGAGCGGCTTTGGTTTCGGTGTTTATTATTGGTGCATCAATTTGGGCGCTTTTTTAGCCCCGCTCTTTATCAGCTGGATAAAGGGTTTTGATTGGCGGTATGTCTTCTTTTCTTCCGCCTGCTGGTGTTTTCTCATGCTGTTACCCGCTTTTTTCCTCTATAAGGATCCGGATAAGCCGGCAAGCACAAAATCCCTCCAGCAGGTAATGCGGGAGGCCTTGCTCGTTCTGAGCGACTCCAGATTCATGCTGTTGATTCTTGTCTATTCCTGCTTTTGGATACTGTATTTTCAGATGTTCGGGTCAATTCTCTGGTACATGCGAGATTTTATCAATCGAACACCCGTTACGGAATTCATGAAAAAAGTCGCTTTTTTGCGGATTTTCGAGTTCGATGCGGAATTTGTCACGATCATCAATGCGGGAACCATCATCCTTCTTGTTTTGATCGTGAGCCGTATTACAAAAAATCTTAAGGCCTTACCTGTTATGGCTGCGGGAATCATTATCGGCTCGGGAGGTTTTCTGGTGCTGGCCCTCTCAAGCTCTCCTTGGATGTTCATCGTCGGCATTGCTGTTTTTTCTCTGGGAGAGATGACCGCTCATCCCAAGTATTACAGCTATGTCGGGCTTGTGGCACCCAAGGACAATGTGGCCACTTATATGGGCTATGCGTTTCTCTATGGAGTATTCGGAAGTCTCTTCGGGAGCAATTTCGGAGCCATCTTGTATGAGAGGATGCTCAAGCCGCTGGCTCCTGACCCGGATGCCTTAGCGTTAGGAATTCCTCTGGATTCGCAGGTTCTTGGGCAGATAAAATTTTTCTGGATGATTTTTGCCGTTCTTGGTGTTGTGTGTCTTTTAGGAATGCTCCTTTATAACAGGTATTTCTCGGAAGCCACCCAAGAGTCGAATCGGCTCGCCAAAAAAATTATGATCGGAATCTATGCCGTTCTGGGAGCGGCTGGAGTTTACTTTGTCATCTATTCCCTTTTCCTGACCGATCCCATCCAATGGAGGACATTGGTACAGGCGTCGATCCTGTTGATTTTGGGAGGGGGAGGTATTAAGATCAGCTTAAGAAAGGTAAAATGATTCAGGCGCCTGGATTATTCACGAGTCGAGGTTGGTGCAAAGCCAAGGAAGCGGCCTGTGGAGCTGTAGTGAACTACTGCAAACAGGCTGCAACGAAGGCTTTGTAGCAAGAACGGTTCGCCCGTAGGGTGAAAAACGCCGACAGAAAAATGCAATCTCTTTTTATATGAGTGTCGGCGGTTTTTATGAATGATTCAGGCTAGATGAAGAGAGATACATCGGCCTGCTGCGCATGCTCGATAAATGTGGCCACACCGACGCATTGAGCCACTTCATCGATCATTTTTTCTTTGGGAATCTCCATGACTTCCATACTCATTTGGCAGCCGTGCAGTTTCACTCCCAAATCGATGGCCATCTGCCGCATCTCCTCCAAGCCGGGGACACGCTTGGCCTTCATCATTTTTTTGAACATCCAACGCCCCAAACCGCCAAAGCTCATCTTGCTGGGGGAGGCCCGGTTAATATCTCCTCCATAAAAAATTCCCAACATGCGACCTAAAATGCTTTTCCCCGTCTTTGTTTTCTTTTTAAGCGCCCGGAGTCCCCAAAATGTAAAAAACATGATCACTTCCATACCTGAAGCAGCCGCTCCTGTGGCAATAGTGAAAGCCGCGAACAGCTTATCCAAGTCCCCGCTGAACACGACCATCGCCAATTTTTTTTTATTTTGTTCCATCGGGCTTCCTTCTTCTCACTATGCTTTTTTGCCGATAGCGTCTTCGACGGTCTTTGTTTGGGAGGCCAGCGACTCGTTAATGAGTTGACTGATCAGATCGAAGGCTTCGATGATTTTGGTATTGGCCAGGGAGTAGTAGACATTGATTCCTTCACGCCGCGATTTGACGATTCCTTTACTGCGCATGATGGCTAAGTGTTGTGAGAGATTGGCCTGGGAGATGCCCGTCTTCTCTACAATTTGATTGACTGTAAGTTCTCTTTCACGGAGACTGTCCAGTATTTCCTGTCTCTTTGGATTGGCCAGGGTTTTGCATACATTGGAATGCAGGGTATAAAAATCTTTCTTTTTCAATTGAATCCCTCCCAAAACACGTCGGTTCTCAAGTCCTGATATATTCAAATATTCTAAAATAATTATAGCTGATTCTCTAAGCGTTTCATAGAGTGAGCCCCAATTACTGAACGATTCTTGCCAATCTGACTAGTTTGCAGGGTAAAAAAGAACGGCAACAAGATGAGACGGTCTTGAGGTTGGAAGTG
>JAFGNQ010000329.1 GCA_016926925.1 Candidatus Aminicenantota bacterium | reverse complement strand
ATATTCCTCCTGAGTCGACACCAGCTCCGGAGAATAAATATCCAGCAGCGGCTCTCCCTTCCTTACCTTTTGACCGGCCGTGTTCACGTACAGCTTCTCGATCCATCCGCTGATTTTGGTGTTGACGGCATATTCCCGGTCTTGAGCAATAGCCACTGTTCCGTAGGCACGGATGACTCTAGAAATATCTCTCCTTTCAACCCTGGCCAGCCGCAAATTCATGTTCTGCTGTAAAGCTCCATCAATGGTTATGCTCCCAGCACCACCGGCTTCTTCGCCCTCATAAACAGGGGTTAGGTCCATCCCCATCTTGGATTTTCCGGGCTTGTCATAAATTTCAGTGGGGTCCATCGGGGCCCGCCAGTACAGCACTTTGCGATCCTTTGCAGATTCTCCGGTCTGTGGCTTTCCGCTATCTTGAGCGGTGCTTTTTATGGGGGTGAGTTTCATGCCGCATATAGGGCAATTTCCGGGTTTGTCGGAAATGACCTCCGGGTGCATCCCACAGGAATAGAGATGTGTTTTTTGTTCCTGTGAATCCCGATCCTTCGAAATGATTTTCGGGGTTATGAAATAAGTGGCTATGGCACCGATCAGGATACCCACAACGAGAATACCTATCGTTTTCGTCTTCATCGTTTCCTCCGCTGCATATATTTTTATGGCCTGAGCTGACGTCTGCATCAATTTTCCATCGAAGAATTTGCACCGACAGCGTACACATAATTGGCCAAGTTTTTGTAAAAATCGGATAAGGAAAAGTAATACTGCAATTCATAATTCTGGAGCATCATCCAGTTGCTGACAAGAGTCAGGAAGTCGACCTTGCCGACGCTGTAGCCGGCTTGAGCCGACTCCAAAGATTGCTCAGCCTGAAGAAGAATGCCATCTTTGTAAAGCTCCACCCTTTTCCGGTTGCGTTCCAATTCAGCCAAAATGCTCTCCACTTCTGAAAGGATTTCTGCCCTTATGCCTGCGTACTCGGCGGAGACGGCTTTCAAGTCCAATTCCTTTTCTGCTATTTTTGCTTTCTGCTTACGGTTGGCATAAAGCGGCACATTGAGCGAGACGGTTGCCGAGAAAAAATCGGGCATGATTCTACCATCCCGCAAATTATCCCGTTGGCTGTAACTGGCACCGATCGTGATGTTGGGCCAAAGATCACGTTTGGCCAGATTCACGGCAGACTCGGACTTTTGAATTCTTTCCCTCCATGCTTTCAGGATCGGCCGCTGCTCCGCGATCTTTTTAGGCTCTGACAACAGCTGCATTTTCTCCGGTAAAGACAGTTCCTGCGAAGTCTCTTCCATCGGTTCCTGCACAGGCCGGTTCAAAACCGCATTCAACCTCGCGACAACAGCACGTCTTTTCTGCTCCCACATGATCAAATCGTCTTCCAGCTTCGAGAGCTCCACTTGGGCGCGGAGCACATCCTGCTGCAAACCGGATCCGGTCGCGTATTTTGTTTCAGTCACATGCACAAACTGTTCCATCAGGTCCTTGTTCTTCTCGGTCGTCTCATAAGCCCGGTCAACAGCGTAAAGATCGTAGTATCCTTTTTTCACCATCTGTATTATCTGGTTCCGGACTTCCGCCTGTTGGTATTTCACAGCGGCAGCTTCAAATTCGGCTATATCCGTAGCGAGCGATAATTTTCCAGGGAAGGGAAACATCTGCATTATCGCGATTTGTTTTCCGGTCATAGGTTCCTGACCGAAAGAAAAGCTGTCGACAGGCAGGTTCATCAAACCGAAAGTCAATTGAGGATCCGGAAGCGCGCCTGCTTGCGGAATAACCTTATCGGCTGACAGCACTCTCTGCTCTGCTGCCGCCAGTTTTGGATTGTTTTCAAGGGCTTCTCTGATCAATTCGTCAAGCTTAGTGCGCTGCCCGGAAACTCCATTTTCCGGAAACAACGGGAGGAAACCCATCCATAACATCACGATAAAAATGGGAATGACTTTCTTTTTCATTTTGTCCATCCTTTCAAATTGCCTAGCAAAACAAAAATCGCATTTCTACCTCGGCTGGATTCCCGGCTGTCGTCTTTGAGTCCGGGCCTGGCTCCATGATACTCTATAATTGATATCGGTTTTATCGATATTAACTATAACAAAATCCTCTTCCATCAAATCACATTATTGCGGTCCGGTTTCCCCTTCTGTCCCCTTGAACCGAATGGTTATTTCATATCCGGTTTATTTATTCATGCGTTGGAATATTTTCTTTTCTCTCCCTTAGACGTGCATTCGATCGACGTCTCTTGGAAAAAAGAAAATACCAATTGACCCATATTATGAGAAGAATTCCCGAAAGCGTGACAATCACTTTAGGCAACATCATAAGCCTCCAAACTAAAAGCCTAACTTAATCCTTCGAAGTCGCAACGAGTTGGAAACTACCGAAACAGAGCTGAAGGCCATCGCCGCCGAGGCGATGATGGGGCTGAGGAGGACACCGAAAAACGGATACAGAATTCCGGCCGCCACCGGAATCCCCGCAGTGTTGTAAAAAAAGGCCCAGAAAAGATTCTGCTTGATGACTTTGATCGTCTGTTTGCTGAGAGAGATGGCCTTCACTACACCTCTCAGGTCGTCTTTGATCAATGTGATGTCAGAGGCCTCCATGGCGATATCCGTTCCGGAACCGATAGCGATACCCACATCGGCTTGGGCTAAAGCCGGAGCGTCATTGATTCCATCACCCACCATCCCCACTTTTTTGCCTTCGGATTGAAGACGTCTGATCTCTTCCACCTTGTCCTTCGGCAGGACCTCGGCAATCACTCTATCGATACCCGCCTTCCTGGCAACGGCCTCGGCGGTGTGGCGGTTGTCTCCCGTGAGCATGACAACCTCCAATCCCATCTTTTTGAGCCTCTCCACAGCCTGCACGGAATCTTTTTTGAGGCGATCGGCGATGGTTATCAAACCGGCCAATTTCTTGTCTACAGCTACGTAGACAGGAGTTTTGGCTTCGAACGCCGCCTGTTCCGCCTCTTTCTCCAAGCCCGTCGGATCGACATCCATCTCACGCATGAATTCGGCACTTCCTACGAAGACATCCTTTCCGTTCACGCGAGCTCGGATCCCGCGCCCCTCGACAGCAAGAAAATCTTCCGGATCATGCAAAGGAATCTGCCGCCCCGCCGCCCTTTTTACAATCGCGTCTCCTAGGGGATGTTCCGATCCCTTCTCAGCACCGGCAGCATACATCAAGACATCCTTTTCGGGCAGCACTCCCGTCACGACGATATCCACGACTTCCGGCTCCCCCTTGGTTAAAGTTCCCGTCTTATCAAAAACGACTGTGTCCATCTTGTGGGCCGTTTCAAGACTCTCTCCCCCCTTAATCAGAACCCCCATCTCTGCACCCTTTCCAGTACCCACCATGACCGCAGTCGGTGTGGCCAAACCGAGCGCACAGGGACAGGCGATAATCATGACAGCCACAAAATTCAATAGTGCCAGGGTCAAGGCCGGCTCCGGCCCGAAGTCGAACCAAACGACAAAGGTCAGTACTGCCAGGGAGATGACGATGGGAACGAAGTAGCCGGCAATCACGTCCGCCAATCTCTGAATGGGGGCTTTGGAACCCTGAGCGTCCCGCACCAGTTGTATGATTTGAGCCAGCACGGTCTCCTGGCCAACTCTGGTCGCACGGAAACGGAAGAAACCGGTTTTGTTGATGGTGGCACCGATCACTTCATCATCCTTCTCTTTCTTGATAGGGAGGCTCTCGCCGCTGATCACCGATTCATCGACCGCAGTCTTTCCCTCGAGGACAACTCCATCGACGGGCACTCTTTCCCCCGGTCGGACGAGAATCACGTCTCCGGCCACCACATCTTTGATGGGAATATCCTGTTCTTTCCCCTCCTTGACCACCCGGGCCGTTTTGGGCTGCAATCCCATCAGTTTCTTTATCGAGTCCGATGTCCTTCCTTTGGCCCCCGCCTCCAGAAGTCTTCCGAAGAGGATGAGGACAATAATCATGGCCGAAGTGTCAAAATAGACATGGGGCTTGATGCCTCCGGATTCAAAAAAAACAGGGAAAAGCGTGGCCGCCACACTGTAGAGATAAGCGGCCGACGTTCCGACTGCGATAAGCGTGTTCATATCTGCACTTCTGTGCTTGAAACCGCCCCAGGCCCCCCTGTAAAACTGCCACCCGATCCAAAACTGAACCGGCGTGGCCAGCATCCACAACACATAATAATTCCGGAGCAAACCAGGAGTCCAGGGAAAGAGATGAGACATACTGCCGAGGAATATAACTACGGCCAGAATGAGCCCGGCAAAAAATTTCGTACGGAGATCCCGGAACTCCCTTTCTCTGACTTTCTGTTCCACATCATAGGCACTCTCTTCATCGGGAATCTCAATGACCTTATAGCCGGCGTCTTCTATGGCCTTCTTGATGTCCTCGAGCCTGATGACAGACGAGATGTACCCTACCTTGGCCTTGGAAGTGGCCAGGTTGACGGAGGCATTGGTAATGCCTTCCATCCGGAGGAGGGTCTGCTCTATTGACTTAACACAGGAAGCACACTGCATGCCCTGAATGGGAATTTCCACGGACGAGAGGCCGACATCGTAACCGCTATTTTTCACGGAATTGATAAAATCCTCAGGTTTTATAAATCGAGAGTTGTAGAGTATTGTTGCCTCTGATGTGGCAAGATTGACGTTCGCTTCTTGAACACCGCTCAGGCTTGTGAGGCTGTTCTCTATGGTCGTCGCACAACTGGCACAGCGCATACCCAAGATTGGCAGATCGATGCGGCTTATAGCCGAACGATCGGTGATCGGCCTGCCGGACTTTTGACGCTTTTCCGGTTCCTGCTCCATGTCAGGAGATGGAGCGCTTCCCATGCCTCCCAGGTCGCTGGCACCACTCCCTTCATCCTCATCGCCCGCATTCGACCGGAAGTAGAGTTCCGGATTTTCATCGAATTTATGTTTGCATCCAGTCGAACAAAAATAATATGTCCGATCTTTATATACAGAGACTCCGGCAGCTTTCTTTTTGTCGACATCCATTCCGCAGATCACATCTTTGGCCATGACTCTCTCCTCTCATTTTCTGAATTTTTTGAGGACATCGATGATTTCCTCGATTTTTTTTGCTCGATCTTCACGACTTTCACCGGCCAGCGAGTGGTTGACGCATCCCTTCAAATGCCTTCCCAGTATATTTTCTTCAACAGCCT
>JAFGNQ010000328.1 GCA_016926925.1 Candidatus Aminicenantota bacterium | reverse complement strand
TTCCTGGTTCTTATGATTACTTAGAATCACTTTTTGAGGTCAAAATTCGCTTCTAAGCAATTAATGCCGTAGGGATATAGGCTTAAAGTACATTTTCTGGACTAAAAATCCGCTTTAAGCATAAGATCGCCCCATACTTTCGGCACTATCTTATTTAAATAAATAAAGATGGCGTGGCCTGACCCTAATAACCGATTACTTGTCTTTCTTAAGATTCTGCTTGCCCCGGGAGGTGATTTTGGGATCGGCATCGAGTTTCAACAGATCTTTCATATTTCCGATTTCATATCCAGTCAGATAGACGAGCCTGGTCACTTTTTCCATCTTGCTCAAATCCGCTCTCTCGAAGGTGTCCGTCGGCTGATGATAATCCTCGGTGGCCCCGCAAAAAACCCACACGGCCGGAACACCAACCTGTGCATACGGCAGATGGTCACTGCGGTAGTACCATCGTTCCGGATGCGTTTTCGTGTTGTATGTGTAATCGATCTTGAGCTTGGTGTATCTGTCGTTCATTTTATGGAAAGCCGCATCCAGTTCGGTGCTTATCATATCCGACCCGATGAGATAGATACCGTTGGGGTCGTTTCTGCTGATCATATCCATATTGATCTCGGCGCTCATCTTCCCGACAGGAACAGGACTGTTTTCGACAAAATGATAGGCACCCCACAATCCCTTTTCCTCGCCGGTATGCCAGACCATTATCACCGAACGTTTCGGCCGCTCGACAACCATGGCCTGAGCGATCTCCAGCATGGCTACCGCGGCGGATGCGTTGTCGTCAGCCCCATTCCATACAGTGCTGCCTAAAGCCCCGACATGATCGTGATGAGAACCGAAAAGAACGTATTCGTCCCTCAGCTTTTTATCCTTTCCTTCCAGAACGGCCACCACATTTCTGGTGTTTCCAATCCTCTGATGAGCATCGATGGATATCTGTATCTTTTTCCCGGGAAACTCTTTTCCTGGAACCCGCTTTCCTTCACGGATCGCGGCGAACATATCACTAAGTTCGGCCCTCGATATACCCAGAAGAGCTGCGGCCACATCGTGCCGGATCTCCGCCCGCAGATTGTGGGCTCCCTCTTTTATGGAACTCGTTTTTTCTCTTATAACTTTTGCGCGCTCCGTAATATCGAAGCAGTACCCGTTTTCAGCAAAATCCTTTTCTATTTTTTCACCGATGACACTGAGAACGGCAACGGCTCCCTTACCGATAGCTACCCTCGGCCTGAGGTACATCTTGATGAAATTTTCTTTGGTGATGAAATCGATATCCGAGGTATCCGGATCGAGCATGACAACGATTTTCCCTTTGAGATCCAGGTCTTCGTAATCAAGCCACTCCAGATCGGGGGCGTGAAGCCCTAATCCGACAAAAACGATCTCTCCTTCGAAAAAACCCCGGGGGATATACATGCCGTCTCTCGAGGTGTTGACACCGAAATCCTCAGGAAAAGTGAAAACCTTTTCCCCTACACCGGAATCCATGGGCACCCGCATCTCCGCACGATTTACCGTGGTGATCTTCAAAGGCACTTCCTGAAAAAAAGAACCGTTCGGCATGAGAGGTTTGAAGCCGTAGCTCTCGACGAATGTGGCGATATACCGGGATGCGATCCTCAATTCGTTGGAAGGGGTGTCACGGCCCCGCATCTCATCTGAAGAGAGAAACTTCAGATGGACACCCAATTCCCTCTTGGTGATGGATTCCATTCCTTTTTTCTGTGCATAAACAGGGTGAATACCACTCATCAAAACGCACATGATGACGAATACCGAAAAGAAATTCCGCAATTTCATTCGACCCTCCTACCTTATTAAGAAAACAACACTATGCTACCCTGCTAATCTTGTCAAGGCTGCAGTTTTCATGACAATCGCCTTCCAATGGGCAACCCCAAATCCACAATTTATTCTCTGAGAAAATTCTGTCGTTCGAACGTTATAATTATAAAGGAATCAACCGTATACGAAAAATGCCGGAAACAGAGTTGCAAAACAATCAAAAACATGCTAGTCTATATGTACAATTGTACAATATAGGAAACGACTCTATGAATTATATTGTCGATACGTCCATAATAATTTCTGTCATCACTAACGAAAAACATAAAAAAAAACTGGTAAAACTCACACAGGGAGCTGATTTGACGGCGCCGTCATCTCTTCACTGGGAGATGGGAAATGCATTCTCGGCAATGATGAAGCGAAAAAGAATCACTCTGGCACAAGCCATAGCCGCTGTAGAAGCATATCGAGATATACCGCTCCGCTTCTCAGACATAGAACTCGACACAGCTTTAGAATTATCGGCAAAACTCAATGTTTACGCCTATGACGCCTATGTCATAGGATGTGCTCTTAAACACAAATATCCCATCTTAACGTTAGACAAAGGCTTGATGAGGGCGGCCCGAAAAGCCGGCGCCGCCATAACAGAGGTGAAATTATGACCATTTACACCTATTCAGAAGCCCGTCAGAATTTCGCAACAGTTCTCGACAAGGCCCGGGCAGAAGGAAAGGTTCTCATCAAAAGGAAAGACGGCTCTGTTTTTATGATTCAGCCTGTCTCCCAAAAGGGCTCTCCATTGGAGGTGAAAGGCCTCGACCTTGACATTTCCGCAGGAGAGATTATCGATATCCTCCGCGAGATAAGAGAAAAGTAATCGCGGCAGGCACATCCTTAAAAGGATCATAGCCAGCTAAGGAGTCCCGCATGAATATAGCCGTTATCGGAATCGGGGGCGTGGGCGGTTTCTTCGGCGGCAAGCTCTGCC
>JAFGNQ010000327.1 GCA_016926925.1 Candidatus Aminicenantota bacterium | reverse complement strand
ATTTCGATGGTTTTCAACTCATGGAAGAGCGATTATAATGACCCTTACGCCGGGGAGGAATAAATGCCTGCAGACATGCAATATTATGCCTGCAGACCCGTCTACATAAAGTGAGGCGCAACTCAAGTGGATTGAAACCATGGCAAAGATAAACGAGTTCTTACTCACGGAATACGGCAAGCTGGTCCGGTTCGTACGCCGGAACATCGATGACGCAGCGGACAGAGATGCCGAGGATATCGTGCAGGACGTCATGCTGAACCTCTTCGACAGGGCTGACATAACAGCCCCGATAGAAAATCTATCCGCCTACATTTACAGAGCTCTTCGAAATCGCGTAACGGATCTCTTCAGAAACAAACGGGAAAAGGCTGCTCTATCAGAGATGCTAAAAAGCCCTGATGACGTGGCCGCCTCATTTGAACGCTCACAGCTTCAAAAGCAGGTCTTCACAGCCATCGGCAATCTGCCCGATAAACAGAGGGCCGTGATCATTGCCACGGAATTCGAAAACCGTTCCTTCAAGGAGATTGCCAGGGAATGGCAGGTTCCGATAGGGACCCTACTGGCAAGAAAATCGCGCGCGCTTCAAAAAATAAAAAAAGAACTGGCCGGTTCACTCGGAATAAAAACAGGAGGTTAAAATGAGACACAACACTTTTCACTCGAATAAATCTATTTCCAGCAGAGGGGCGAAGATCGCCCATATCGTCGGTTGGACTTTTTTGGGTGTGTGTATCGCAGTCGGGTTTGCACTGGTCTTCGGCCTTGTCGTGAAATGGCTCTGGAACTGGCTGATGCCTGCTCTATTCGGACTGGGAACGATCTCTTATTTACAAGCATTCGGGATTGTCCTCTTGGCCAAATTGCTTTTCGGCAGTTTCGGCCACCGCCACAATGGTCATCATGACCGGTTTGCCTCCAGACACGACAAGTGGCATAAATTTTTCGGTGCGGGAGACGATACGGACAGCACTCCGGAATCGGAGCGAAAATTCCATACATATTACAGCCGCTTTTGGCACGAGGAAGGAAAGAAAGCCTTTGAGGATTACATCCGGAAAATCGAAACCTCAGATGCAGACAACACAGAGGAGTGAAGCTATGGCTGAAGTCAAGTCGGATATACATTTTCGGTTGATGTGCTTGACACTTCGACTCCGCGATGTGTTCATCCCGCCTTTAAAAGTGCTCGAAGAAGCCGGTATCAAACAGGGAGACTCGGTACTCGATTTCGGCTGCGGCCCGGGAAGCTTTTCCCTGGCCGCGGCCGCACTTGTCGGAGAAAAAGGAACCGTCTTCTCCCTGGACGTACATCCCAGGGCGATAAAAACCGTCAACCGCCGGAGTGCACACCGCGGACACACAAACATCGTACCTGTATTTACCGAGGGCGAAACAGGATTGTCGGACGAAAGTCTGAATGCCATCCTGGTTTACGATGTCTTCCATGAACTCGAAGAGCCTGAAAAAAATTTGAAAGAATGGAACCGGATTCTGCGCGATGACGGAGTCCTATCCTTCAGCGATCTCCACATCAAAGAAGCTGAAATACTATCCAAAGTAACGCAAGGCAATTATTTCAAGCTGGATAAAAAAGGAAAGAAGACCTATACATTCCGGAAACAGGATCCTTATCTTTTCAAAGATAGAACTGCATCGCGAACCTTCGGGTAGGAAGAGGTAGTCGGTACGACGACTTCGAAATGGCCGGCTTCCCGGATGACGATAAGTTGGGTCTTATCCCCGCTTTTTCGGGCGGCTTCATGATATGCTTGGGCAGAAGCAGGGGAAACGGTTTGATCCAAAGCACCTTGAATCAGGATTTGCGGAACATGCAAGGGCAGGAGCTCAATGGGTGAACCCTGCGCATATCGTTCCGGCACTTGTGAGGGAGCTCCACCCATCAGCTTTAGGATGACTCCTCCACAGATCTCTTGATATTCAGGACGCCTCAAATCCCCCACTCCGGCCAGTGAAACGACACCGTGAACAGATAAAGGATCGACCGCATAGAGCGGACTTTTTTCCGGCAATCTGGGACGCGATGCCAACCAAAGTGCGAGATGGCCGCCGGCTGAATGCCCGATGGCAATAACCCGGTTTAAGTCCAAAGGAAATTCTTTCGCCAATTCGCGCAAATGATCCACTCCCTGGGCCACATCGCGAAATGTTTCAGGCCATCCGCCACCCTTATTCCCGACACGCCGGTACTCCAGGCTCCAGGTGGCGAAGCCTTCTCGCGTCAAGGCCGTTGCCAGAGGGCTGATATGCTGCAGGTCGTACTGAGCCAGCCAACACCCACCATGGACAACGATTATGACAGGAAAGAGACCATTCCCTTCCGGCAATCGCAGCTGTCCGAATTGTAAGGGATCCTCTCCGTAGTCGATAACATGATCGGCAGGAGTCGGCGGAACCGCCAAAAGGTCTTCGACCGTCATCAACCGATCACTAAAGCCCGGTTTATGAGTGCAAAATATCAAAGAAAGAAGAAAGACCCATTTCCCCCAACGGGGAAGACCGATAAACGGCACAATTTTTTTGGGTACTCTACAACTCTTCATGGCTTTCTATTCCCCATGCGGTATATATCACAGTGGATTTCCCCGGTCAAATTCCAGAGACAATCCTTCCGAAGAAAAATCCACCAATTGCATAGAAGTATTGACTTCATCAT
>JAFGNQ010000326.1 GCA_016926925.1 Candidatus Aminicenantota bacterium | reverse complement strand
CTGAAAAATTCATCTCATTGTTGTTTGTTCGGCTTATTTGCCTGCATTGACATTTTCCCGATGTCTGGGATATTCTCGAATTGCGGAACCCGTTAAATGAAATCCGAGTTAGAGGAGTAGGGAGGAAGAGCATGAACAATGCGTTTGTTCCTTTGAAAAGAAGAGAGTTTTTGAAAAAGGGGATGAGCTTCAAATTTATGGGTCTCGTTTTTCTTCAAGGTTTCCGGCTTCCTTCATCGAAGTCTTATAGTCAAGGCGGTAGTTTGGATTCAAGAAGAGAGGATCTACGACTCTGGTACGTGGTTCGGAAATACGGGAGCGAATTCGGATGCGTCAAACCAAAAAAGAGGAGTGTGCATTATGGCGGTTTTTGAGGTGGAAAGCTGGTTGGTCAAGGAGGGAAAAGAGGAGGAGCACCGCAAGGCGATGCGGCAGTGGCTCAAGTGGGTGCACACACATCGAAATTTGTTCAAGGAGTGGAAGAGTGTCCGATATTTTGAAAAAACGGTTGCCGGCCAGGATTCGGGACGCCACTTGATTCTCTGGGAATATGAGAGCCTTGCTGACTTTGAAGCCTACAAGAAGCGTAGGGCCGATTATGAGGGACCCTATGAAGAATATAAAAAAAACGATCCGTATCACATGGGAGTATTCGAACACAGCCGGATGGAAGTGGAGTTTTGGAAGGATCTGGAGCGGGATCTCTGGGTAGAATAGCGTCCCTTACGTGATATATTGTCGTGGATTTCAGCTCCCTCCGCAAATATTCCTCCCAGCGTTGCAAGGAAGAAAACGCCGGTCTTGTCAGAAGCTGTATGCTCAGCGCCGCTTAATGGCTTTTTCTCCGAATTTGTCCTTTATGGCATCCAGGGCTTTGTGCAGATTTTCTTTTTTCCGTGCCCCTGAGGATATCGATCCAAAGAGTCCGAGCTGATTTTCTGCGTCTGTGAATCCTGAGACTCGAACGCCCAGCAAGCGTACGGGATTCGTCTGGGATTGGAATTGTTTCACCTGGCGTGCAACGATTTTATAGATGTCCTCGACATAGTTCGTAGGCATATCGAGCGTCTCAGCCTTTGTGAAAGTCTTGAAATCCGCAAACCGGATCTTCAGGGTAACGGTTCTCCCTTTGAGGTTTTGTTTGCGAAGCCGCCTCGAGACCTTCTCGCTCAGATACATGAGTGTGTCCAACAGAGTTTCGGTCCGGATCTCATCCTGTTCGAAGGTGTATTCATTACTCACTGATTTGACGGTGTTCTCTGTCCGCACATCTCTGGGGTCAATGCCATTGGCAAGCTTCCAGGCGTGTTCCCCGGCTTTCCCGAACCGCGCTCCGAACGACTCGATATCTTGTGCGGCCAATTGACCAATGGTGTGAATGCCGATGTGCGTGAATGCTTCTCTTGTCTTTCTTCCCACGCCCCACAGCTTCCCAACCGGCAGGGGATGCAGAAAATCAAGAAGTCCTGCCTGGTTTACAATAACCAATCCGTCCGGTTTTTCCAGATCGGAAGCGATTTTTGCCGTCATCTTGTTGGGAGCCATGCCCAAGGATGCCGTCAACCCTGTTTCCTCAACGATGGTATCCTTGATTTTTTGACATGTTTCCAGGGGAGTACCGAAGAGATGATGACTGGCCGTGATATCCAGGAAGGCTTCATCGATACTGATGGGTTCCACATCGGGAGTGAACCTTTCCAGTATCGTGAGCACCCTATGGGATTCCCGGATGTATTTAGTCATGTTTACCGGGAGGTAGCAGGCATGAGGACACTTTCTGTAAGCTATCGTTATGGGCAAAGCAGAGTGAATTCCGAACCGTCGTGCTTCATAGGAACAAGTGGAAACGACCCCACGCCCTTTTCCCTCTTTGGGATCCGCACCCACGACCACCGGTTTTCCTCTGAGCGCGGGATTGTCTCGCTGTTCGATGGCTGCATAGAAAGCATCCATATCAACATGGACGATCAAGGGCTCCTTTGTCACATTTCAATTGTACTCACAGGACGGATTGCAGGCAACCCGCAAAACGCTGCAGGAAACATGGCCCTTTTCGAGTGCTTGATTGGAAAAGGGAGTGCTCACAGGTGGATTCCGTAGCCGGAACTGTAATAGAGGCTAAAATTATTCCTGATGAACACTCCCATGTTTTTATCGCAACCTACCAGTCTATATCGCCAAAAAAAGGCTCTCCATTTTCGTCGACAACTCCTCGTTCCATGGGAGAGTTGATGATGGCATCGACTTCTTCCTGAGATAAGTATTGAGCTTCATAAGATATGCTCAGAATACTCAACTGGCGAGCAAAAGCACGCAGGTGATTCCTCGAACCCTTCATGAGGTTTTGGTATACGGTTTTTATGTCCGAATTGTCTGTCCGATACAAGGCCTCTTTCAGGTCGAAGATATCCCGGTCTTCGATAGTCGCTCCCACTTTCAACGCATTCTCCAGCGATACTTTGCCGGCAGCAACGAGCTCGAGATAAAGGTTCTGAATTTCCGCATTCGTAAAGTATCCTACGGTATCATCCAGGATAGGAAGCGGCAGAGAATATTTATCGAATAGCATTTTAATGGCATCCATATGCCGCTGCTCGCTATTGGCGATGTTCTGGAATATGAGCCGGTTCCAGTGCTCTTTTAGAGTCAAGTAGACATCGCGTGCCATTTTCTCTTCCTGGTACATATAAGAGAGATCGGCCCTCTCTTTTTCATCAACTTCTTGATAGGGGAGGCTCGCGATGAGTTCGGACATTCCGCCGTTATAGGCTTCACGGCAGTTTTGCTCACCCGGTCCGTAACCATTTCCGTTCCCGCCTCCATTTCCGTTTCCCTGTGCAAATGCGGGAACAAGGAAGAGTGCGGTAAAACCAAGCGTTAATGCGATTCTTTTTATCATTTATGACCTCCGATCATTCGATTTCGGATATATCTAAAGCAAATCGTGTGCCATGTCTATCTTATTGAAATAATTAGGGTTAGATTTTTTTGGATCGGAATAAACCGACACTTTTGTCAGGAAAGTGACAATTGTGTCGTGCTGAATAAGGAATATTGGTTCTGCAGCGCTGCCGCAACGTTTGCGCTCTCGTGAGCCATGACTTGATAAAGCGGATATGCCTGCTTTATGCAATCATGAATTGTAATTTTATCAGCGCTTCTTTAATATCGGTATGGCAGCGTCCATTCCTTTTGATCGAAAGGAATCGTGTCGATGCGATAAATATGGTCTATCCCGCCGCATTTTGTTCAGTTGTCCGGCAGGCAATGATCAGGGTAGAGGAAATGTCATGATTGTATTGATTGTTTTGGGTGTCATAAGCTTGATCGTTGGTCTTGTAGGGTGCGTCATCCCCGGAATTGCAGGCCCGCCGTTCAGTTTTTTAGCTTTGCTCCTTCTATCCGCTGCAAAGCGTTGGGAGCCGTACAGCGTGTCCTTTCTCATTCTAATGGCTTTTCTTACGCTGCTTGTCACGGTCTTGGACTATGTTGTTCCGGCTATGGGCGCAAAGAAGTTTGGTGCGTCAAAAGCAGGTTTTTGGGGATCTGTAGCCGGGCTTCTTGTCGGCCTCATTTGGTTTCCCCCTTTCGGCATGATCGTCGGCGCATTCCTGGGAGCTTTCCTGGGTGAACTTCTAACGGGAAAGCAAGGGCGTCAAGCGCTCAAAGCGGGTGGAGGCGTTTTTATCGGTGTTATGCTCGGAATGCTGCTGAAGCTGACCCTTTCCGGAGTGATGACCTTTTATTTTTTTAAAGTGCTCTTCTGATTTACCTCTTTTTCAAGTAGATACTGCCTCCCGATGTGTGCAAGTAGAGAAGAGGTCCGCCTCCGTTGATTTTAGCCTTTAGTTTTTTCTTGTCGATTTTTCCGGTGAGAGTGACGGGAAATTCCGTGTGAACACTGCCGCCGCTGGTCCCTGCATCCACATCAACAGCGATGTCTCCATTGAGGTAGACCGTCACCGATCCTCCTGAGGTGGTCAGACGACAGTCGGCATCCGGTTGGCGTGTGAGGGTGGCTTTGATAGAGCCTCCTGAGGTGTTGGCCTGAATGGATCCCCTCACTTCGTTGACCGTAATGCCTCCTCCCGAAGTGTCGGCGTCGACAGTGCCTGTGACACACTCGATGCCGATGCTTCCTCCGGAGGTATGGACATCGACATCGCCTTGGACTTCACCGATTCTTATGCTGCCCCCAGATGTTCTTCCTATCACGGGACCTATGATAGAGTTCAGTTTGAGGCTTCCCCCGGATGTTTTGACATCGACCTCGCCTGTGAGTCCGTCGACGGCTATGCTCCCGCCGCTCGTTTTGAGTTTGACATTGTATTTCCTGGGGACAGTCACGATGTATTTGACGTTCAGGCGGTTCCAGATCTTGTCCCAGATACTCTCCCTGTATTTTTTTTCCGCCTTTACAAAGACATCATTCCCGCTCTGATTGAAATCGATCCGGAAATCGTCAAAAATTTTTTTGGCTTTATCTGTATCCGATGTCCTGACTTTTCTTATGACTTCAATATCCACAGAACTGCCTGCAACCGCCCGGACTTCTATCGAACCTCGTGCCGTTTCTATGTTCAAGGTTCCGCCCGGTTCGACAGCGAATGATTTTGTAATGGTATCATCGATGCTGGCCCCGGCTGAGCCTATCAGAAGAAATGCAAGAAGCATCACGAATATGTTCAGTGCCCGTAGACGGTGTGTCATGATTTGCATCTTTCCCTCCATAAATAAATGGATTAAGCTCAATGGATTGAGCATTCGGCTTACATGCAACTTTATTCGAACACGATACCTCGTGTCGCATTCATTCCATAAATATATGTACAGATGCATTATTTCAGACGCAATTGCCGGCCCAAAGGTTCATTTTTTTATAAAAAAAGACAGGATTATTCAAGATCTGTGGTTGCTGTACTGACAAAAAATCTTGGGACATGTCCCTGATTTTCAGTCTGCTGTGACTAGGCCGCGATACAGCCGAGGAGCTGAAATCGCCTTGCCTTTATAGTAAATAATGTCGCCAATAAAAGAAAAGACGTTTCAATACAGGTTATGTCGGGGTTTTATGAACGATTCAGGGAAAAAGCGGCCGTTTCAAAGGGATCTCTTTGGGGAGTTAGAAGGAGTGTCCGCCTGCTCTCCGGCTCAGAAGACATACAACTTCAATCATAACACAAAACCTATAAAATTACTAGTGAATAGAAAATTGTTTCAAAATTCCTTATCATCCCTAGACTCGACCGTTCCCTTCATTGAAGCTGGTACCGGTATCCATTACCTGGTAAAATACATCTTTGTATTCCTGTGCAGGACTCTTGCTCTGGGCGCATTTGATGAGCATTAGCCTGAATAATTCAAGTCGGTTCTCTTCCATATTGTGTGGAAAGAAGAAATTCAGAGTATTTACGGAAAGTATTCAGGGATTGAATGAGCGAAAACATCCCTAAATACTTTCTAGTTATTTGTCGATATGATATGGAAAAAAATCTTCAAGTTAAGTTTGAATGCAAGGATGCCGGATGTCACGATTCCAGGCTGTGATCTTTGATCTTGACGGCACACTTTTGGACTCGATCGCCGATTTGACCGATGCGATGAACACAGTTCTGCTCAAGATGGGACACGCCATCCATAGAGTCGATGACTACAAACATATGGTTGGGGAAGGGGTCCGTATGCTTGTTGTGCAGGCTTTACCAGAAGCCGTGCGCGATGATGTCACGATCGAACGGTGCGTGGCAATGCTTAGGGAAGAATACGGTAAAAGCTGGGCGGTGAAGACACAACCTTATGAGGGTATTGTAGAGCTTCTTGAAGCCCTCACAGCAAGGCGGGTAAAGATGAGCGTTCTTTCCAATAAAATAGATGAATTGACGAAGCGTGCCGTATCTCATTTTTTCTCAGGGTATAGTTTCGCCTACGTGATGGGCGCCATATCTCCCTTACCCATAAAGCCTGACCCTACCGGTGCTCTTTGGATTGCTCGGAATCTGTATATCGAGCCTGATAAAATCCTCTTCCTCGGGGATTCCGACACGGATATGAAAACAGCCGCAGCTGCCGGTATGAATCCTGTCGGAGCTCTCTGGGGATTTCGAACCGAAGATGAACTCTGGGAGAGCGGTGCTCGAGCCGTTCTTCATCATCCCCTTGCTCTTCTTGATCTTTTAGAGTAGTTATCCCCGGCTCAAGTCGATTCTTGCATATTCCATAGACCTTGGCTGGATTGAAGAGTTCTCGTGTGTTTCTTTTGCCTTGACAATCCGTATGGGAAAATTAGACTTTAGTGTATGTGGACCATTATTCAATAAAAGTGAGAGGAGAGAGACAATGTTGATAAGCTTGAAAATGATGCAAATAGGATGGAAGCCGTTGATCTTGGTTTGTGTCCTGCTCATCGCTTCGATAAAAATGACGGCACTCCGTACGGAAAAGCCGGTCCTTCATGGACGCCACTGGGTGGCCATAACCGGCAAACCGCT
>JAFGNQ010000325.1 GCA_016926925.1 Candidatus Aminicenantota bacterium | reverse complement strand
GCTCGGAGGATTCCGGCGGACTCTCAAGATGCTGTCCTGCCTGCCCGTTCTCAAGCGCTGGTCAAAGGTCAAGATGGGGGATTTCGCCAGCCGCTTTCGGAATCCGTTTCTCCGCCGCGCCTTCCTTCATGTCATGTATGATATCCCGGGAAACGAGGTCCCCATGATGGCGCTGTTGCTCTTCATGGCAGGGCTGGAGAACGGCGATCTGGGCTGGCCTTCAGGCGGATCTCTCGCATTCAGCAGGAAAATCGAAAAACGATTTGGTGACTTAGGCGGCAAGGTGCATTACAGGGCAAAGGTGGAGAAGATCCTTGTGGAAAACGATCAGGCCGTAGGTGTCAGGCTTCAAGACGGCAGCGAACACCAGGCCGACCGGGTCATCTCGGCAGCCGACGGCTATTCCACCATCTTCGGCCTGCTGGAAGGGCGCTATGTGAACGCAATTATCCAAAAGTATTACGAGGACAGCTTCGAGAGCGGCCCTTTCGGAATAAACCTCTTCCTCGGCTTGGAAGGAGAACTGTCCGGCAAAACCCATGCCCTGACATTGCTCTTCGACGAACCTCTGGATCTCGGAGATATCGAACAGGACTCTTTGCACCTGGTAACCTTCGGTCCCGAAACCGGACTCGTTCCAGCAGGGAAGTCCGTGCTCAAGGTCGAAGGCCAGGCAAAATACAGCTTCTGGAAGCAGCGCCGGGATGGAGACATGGAAGCCTACCGCACGGAGAAGAACCGGGTGGCCGAAAGGATCATCGACCGTATTGCCAAAAGATTCCCGGGTCTCCGGGACCGGATCGAGGTGATGGACGTCAGCACTCTGCCCACGGCCGAGCGCTTTACCGGCAACAGACACGGTGCGCAGCCCGGTCCTCCCAAAAAGAACACCGCCCGGATCGCACGCATGGGGCTTTCGAAGACCCTGCCCGGACTCGGCCGCTTCCATATGGTCGGCCACTGGGCTACGGCTACGATCGGAGTGAGCACTGTGGCGGTCATGGGCCGCAACTTGATCCGCGAGCTCTGCAAGCGGGACGGAAAGCGCTTTATCGGCTCCTAGCCAGCATGTAGCCTACATTTCTACAAAAAGGTCCTTACATCCTCTATCACTAAAAATACCGACACAATTACTTTACCTGAAATATTCAAAAGGCGAGGTCGCCACAGCGGCAAGGAAGCGGCTTAGGGTCAATAATGATTTTGCTTTTTTGATTCAAATCATTTATATCTTTCTTGACAGGTATTCAGATGAAAATCAGAGAGAAGAGAAATTTAGAAGTAACAGTCGATAAACGACACATCGTCTCCATCGGGGAGCGTCTTTACACCGAAAGCGTGGAACTCCTAAGGGAGCTCGATAACAACGCCTATGATGCCGACGCTACGGAAGTTCGTGTCGAGATCGAACTCGAGCAAATCGAAGTCAAAGATAACGGTTTGGGAATGGACCTCAATGGCTTGAGGCAGTATTTCATTATAGGCTCCGATGAAAAAATCCTTCATTCCCGCTCTCCGAAACACGGAAGAGTGAGAATCGGCCAGTTCGGCATCGGAAAATTCGCCTCTCTCGCTGCAGCAGCCTGTTTTGAAGTCGTCACACAACACAAAGATTTTGCCGCCAGGGTTATTTTTGACAAACATGCCTGGGAGGAATCCAAAGATACATGGCACCTACCTCTGGAAATACTGGAACCCGATCCTGAAAGGGGAGAAGGAACAACGATCGTGCTCTCCAAGCTTTCCAAATCTTTCGCCCTCGATGAAGTGGAGAAAAAACTGATCGAAGGCGTACCCTTAAAAGCAGCGGATTTTGCCGTTTATCTCAACAACCGCCGGCTTCTTCCCCGAAGCATCGTCGGACAGACAATTCCCATATTGGAGGGATGCAAACACGGCCTTATATCCGGGGAGATTATTATAACTCCCAGCTCCGCTGCCTCGACTAAAGACTTGGGTATCGAGATCAAAGTCAAGGGATCGACCGTCAAGAGAGACCTCTTCGGGATGGAGACATGGGGAAAGGCTGTCGCCCGAATAAAAGGTGAAATCAACGCCGATTTCCTCCCTATCACCAGCGACCGGTCAAACTTCGTCACGGACTCGGTAGAATACCAGGATTTCCTAAAAGTGATGAGCAAAGTCATGGCCATCATCAAAAAAACTCTCGGCAGGGAAGCCGACCGCAGATCCGACCGACGGGCTAGCCGGGCTGTACGTGAAGCCTTGCAGAGGATCCACAAATCCCTGGCACACAATCCCGATCTCTCGCCTTTCGGACCTATCCCCTACGGAGAAAAAGGAGGCCTCGGAGGCGGTGCCGTTGCCGACGGCCGGAAGAAACAGGAGGCGAAAGAATCGGAAGTGCCTTCAGAAAAAACGGTAAAAGAAGTAAAGCCGGAAAAGAAGAAAAGGCGACACCCCCTTGTCAAAAAAATCACTCCCAATGCCATTGTCCGCAGGATGCGAATGGGCGACAGCAGCGTCTCGGTCTGCATGGACTTTTTCGGGGAATCCGGACCCGAGTGCTTCTCCGAAGGCAATGTCGTTTATATCAACCGCGACCATCCTCTTTTCAAGAGAGAATCCCAGAAAGCCAACACGTATACGATGTACGTTGCCCGCCTGTTGACTCAGGAAATCAGCCTAATGAAAGAAACCCACAGCCCACGCGTTGCTTTCAGCCGCCAGAGCAAACTCCTCAAAGATGCTTTTATTGATGAATAAGATTATTAAATCAATAAATCGGACTATCGTGAATCCAATCATGATCATACAACATTAAAGCCTAGAGTGGATGATACCCTCTTTTATGACCGGATCGAACTCATTTGATTCTTTTGAATTAAGCCAGAGCAACCATGATGTGAGCGATAAAAATTCCCAGCACAGCCTCTATGCATCCAACAAACAATATCCATAATTGCAGCCTCAAGATGATGCAGACGGCCTTAGCATCGATTCCAAAACTATCAGAAGAATTTTCCCACAAAGACCGCTTTCAGGAACAGGTAGCAGTTTTTCAGGAATTTTAGCTTGGATTTTCCGACCCTTTTTTCGACAGCAACAGGAACCTCGGCATACTGCATTCTGTTAGTGATGACCCTGGAAGTCAGCTCCGCCTCGTACTCCAGATTCCGGGCCTTCACATCCATAAAGGCCACGCGCCTGTTAAAGACCCTGAGTCCGGTCGTCAGGTCCGTAACCCGCCTCTGCAAGATGAGGCCGGCAATAAAAGAACCTGCGATATTTGCCAAACACCGGACCAAGCTCAATTCCCGGGGAATCCCCCTTGTGAAACGGGATCCGATCACCATATCATACCCCTGATTGAACTTCGCAACGAGTGCAGGAATATCCTCGGGAGCGTAACTCAGGTCGGCATCGATGGTCACGATGGTTTCAGACCCGGCGTTTATGTACCCTGTCTTGAGGGCATGGGCTTTTCCCATGTTCACCCGATGCTTGAATGCTTTGATCCGCCCGTCGCCGGAAAAAGCCTCCATGATGCGCCAGGTCCCATCTCGGCTGCCGTCGTCGACGAGGATCAACTCCGCGTCGGGGTTGCTGGCCGCCGTCCTTTCGACGAGATCGCGGATTGCACCTTCCTCATTGTAGGCAGGAATGACGATAGAATACATGCAGCTGTCTTTCGGGTCCTGGCCGGATTTTTTTTATAAGTCAGACTATTGTAAAGAATTCCGGAAGAATAATAAAGCCCGCGAGAGCATTTTCGTTTCCGAGGTGGTCTCAAATTCAATGACGGGGGGCTCGTCACTGCCTGTTTTCGTCGAAG
>JAFGNQ010000046.1 GCA_016926925.1 Candidatus Aminicenantota bacterium | reverse complement strand
GGGGAATATCAGAGGGATTGATCAACGGTACTTTTAAAGATGTCCTGTCCTTCGGTGTCTATATCGGCATGATCGTTCCTTTGTTCTTCGGGCTTTTTCTATCCCTCAAGGGAGCTGTTCGGCTGTTGCCGCTGCTCCTATCCCTAGTAGGCATGTACATGATCTTTGTCATCGGGTCGAGGAGCGGTTTGCTGTGCGTGTGGGTTTCCGTCCTGGTTTTTGCCGTTCTGTTTCTGGGAAGGATATCGGTCCGGAAGTCTTGGAATAAGCGCTCCTCCATCTTTATTCTCGGCGGAGCCTCTCTTGTGCTCCTCGGATTTCTGGCGGTAACCGCTTTGTTTTTTCTATCCGATGGAAAAATCCTCAAATCGAAAACGCTCGAGAGATGGAGCCCCATCCTCCAACAGAGAGCCAGGGGCTCCGCGACTTCCCCTCGATTCCACTTATGGAAAAATGCCGCCCTGATGATGAAAGATTACCCTCTCAGCGGGACGGGAATCGGAAGCTATATCATCGAGGTTCCAAACTACGCTCAAATCCACCATGTCCCGATCATCGCTCCACAATCAGCCGAAAACTATCTTCTTCAAGTGGGCTCGGAATTGGGAGCCGCCGGATTGATTTTTGTATTGTGGATCTTTTGGGAAATCATAAGGCAGATGAAAAGAAGATACGCCGCTTCTCTTGTGAATGACAAGAGCGGGTTCATTTTGATCGGAGCGATGGCGGGCATAGCCTCGTATTTCGTCAACATTCAGTTCCACACATACATCGGCAGCTATGAAATCAAATACATGTTTTGGCTCTTGGTGGCGGTGCTGTTTTGTTGTCGACCGAATGATGAGAGCAGAGAACGCAAGTCTTTTTTTGCAAGCAAGATAAATCTCCTGAGCATTCTGTTGATCGTTGTTTTTGCCGGTGTGCATCTCTGGAATTCGACGCATTCCTTGTCGCTCAAAAGAAGGACTGAGATGTTCGACCTGACACAGTATTTCGGATTGTCCAAGAAGGAAGTAACAGCCGCAGGGGAAGAATTTCAATGGACCGGAAGCTACGGGGGCAAAACGATCCGAATCACCGGTTCGGTGATGATCCTCCCATTGCTTGCGTCCCACCCAGACATCGGCGACAATCCGGTCACGGTCCGCATCTCGACAACAACGGATTTCTTCAGGGAAAAAACGGTTTTGAAGGAAGTCGTGATGGACACAGGCGGCTGGCGGGAATATGAACTCGATGTGGCTTCGAAGGTCGGCCTGAAAGTGATTCTCCTTGTTGAGGTAAACAGGACCTGGAATCCTCAGAAAGTCATGGGAACCTCCGATCCAAGAAACCTTGGTGTGGCCATAGGGACCATACGTTTCAAGGGCAAGCCCGTTTCTTGATTCTCCGGATGGCAGAAAAAGTTATTACCTGGGGGCGATCCTGATCGTGTGGTTTTGGAAATCCGTCGGGATGACGATGAAGGTGTCTGTATTGCGTTTTTCAGTTTGGAAGGCCACCTTTTCTCCGTCCATAAAGACATCAAGCGCCTTGATCTCCATCGCTTGGCCGTTTTCGTGAGCGGACCAAACGTTCCAAATCTTGATGACTCCGTGTCCGCTGAAATTGCTGTTGTATTCCAAACGGAGTTTTTCCCTGTCGGTGTCGAATGCATACTCATAGGCGACGTAGGTATCGGTAGCCGGCTGGTACACATGAATTATTGCGGAATCCCGGCCCAACTTCGGCTCCAGGTTCAGAAAATCACGTCCCATCCGGATTCCGAAGTAACCTTCAAAAAGCGCCTGTCCGATGCTCCCGGCACTGCCGAGGAAACGAGAGCTCCCCTGACCGATCCCGTCCTTGCTGTCCCATTCGAAAAACCCGCTGTTGGCGATATTCTTTTCTCCTATCTCGAGCAATTTTTTCTTGGCTTCTAGAGAAAAACCGCGGGCGAACATAGCGGTGATAAGTCTGGCTCCGAACCAATCCCACTGTCCGCCGTTTTGATATTCGTAGGGTTCGTCCAGCATCGGATGTCTGAAAAATTTCCGTGGATAGGGGGGCAGAAGCGTGCCGCTTATCGTAGAAACCTCGAAAGCCTGCTGTCTTCGGAGGGCTTCTTCGATGATTCGGCGCGATTGGTCCCCATCGGCCATTCCCGAGAGAACGGCCTGGGCGTTGCCTCCCATGGGGAATATTCCATCTTCATCGAAATCATGGGTCCAGTCGTCGGTGTGCCGGTGGACTCTGAAGTAGCCTCTGTCCTCCTGCCACAGCCAATGGTTCGCGTTTTGCCGGATCGATTGTGCCTGGGTACGCCAGAACTCCTCATTCTCCTCCCGTCCTGCGGCTGCCAGCATCTCAGCAATCTGGAGACAGGATTGATAAAACATGCTCTGGTCGTAGATATCGACAGTCCAGTGAGTTCTCTCGTCCACGTCGACCGCAGTTACATCTGAATCCACAGCATCCACATCCCCCCAGTCGGCCGTATGCGCACCCGTTATGAGCTTGTAACGGGCATCGTACCGGTGGTCGAGAAGATAGCGAAGAGACTGCTCCAGGCGGTGGATAATTTTTTCACCGTTGATTTCCTTTTGTAACCAGTGCGGTCCGAGTACTCGATAAACCTGATAACCGGATTGGACGGCACTCGTTTCTTGGTCGGTCTCGGTTGTATTTTTTCCGGTACGGCCGGTCTCATCTATAGTGTCCTGGAGAGAGCCGTCCTCTTTCTGATGGACAAGGTGTTCTTCCAGCCAGCTAGAGAGCACGGGGCTCTCATAGAAATATATGAGGACCGGAAGCAGGGTATTGGCATCCCTCAACCAGATTTGAGGATAGCCGCTGCCCGCATAGAATCCGAAAACCTTGCCGGTCTTTCCGTCAAAGCGCACTTCGTTTTGGTGGAGAGTCAGGCGTATCATTTTGAAGATATCAGCGAAAATTTTTGTGTCGCAGTCGATTTTCGTGTAGGAACCGTACGCCAGATCTGGAGCTTTGGGATCACCGGGCCACTTTCGTTCCTTGACCGTTAATGCGACTCTCGATTTTTCCGGCTCCGGATTCAGAAACCAAGCCACTTCTTTTTTAAAAAGCTTGAAATCGAGGGTGTATTTTCCCTCACTGACAGGGGCGGTGATATTCACCTCCATGTCCGCCGAATCTCCGGGCCGCAGTTTTTCCCGAAGCGGGAATTGGTTCCTGTTCCGTTTCAGGATATTTCCCTGCCGGTCGTGCAGTTCGCAGAAGAGAAGAGTCGGATGATTCCCCGTCGATGACCAGACGGATCTGCCCCTGTTTTCCAGGCTTATGCGGATCTTTTTTTCCTCTCCTTCCAGGAGAATAAGCTGTCTTTCTTGAACAGCGATGGAAGCAACATAGTCCGAAGTCGTTTGCGGTATTACATTCGGTTTTTCGCGCTTCAATCTCGATACAAAAAATATGACCGATGCCGCGATTGCAGTCAATACCGTGATTCTCAATACGTTCTTCATGACTCTGAAACCTTCGTTGCTTTTTCGGCAAACAAAGAAGCAAAGATCACGATGTTCATCATGAGAAGGCCTTGGTTCAAGCGGAAAAGCAATGGATAAGAAAAATTCAAGATGCTCATCATAAAAAACAGGGTCAAAAGCAATACGCCATGCTGATTGTGAGAGCGATACAGCTGGAGTGCCTTGAACGAAAGGGGAATCCATACACACAGAAACAGACAGAATCCGAATATTCCGAGCTCATTCAGGAGATCCAAGTATCCGTTATGAGCGCCGTGCACCTTGGCTAAGATTGTGCTTTTAGCGATCGAACGATCCCAGAAACTTGCATAGCCTTTGCCGAACAGGGGGGTTTCCAAAATGGACCGGAACATCTCGTACCAAATTTTTGCCCTGTTGCTGAACGTGAAGTCTCTCTTGATTATTTTATAGAAGTTTGTCTCGACGGGGGTATTCAAAAAAATCCGTGTGAGCCAAGGTCCGATGGTCCCCCAAGCCCGCACATTCATTTTTTCCGCGTAGTAGCCTTCCAACCAGGGAAATCCGACAGAGAGTCTCCGGAAGATCTCTTTAGCTTCCTTGAAATCGTCGATCCTATCGTAAAGGAGGGCTTTCCAGTTGAGGATTTCGAAGGCATAGGCGGTTTGGTTGGCGTATTTCTTTCTCAGAAATGTGGTGAAGGCCAAGGTTTTTTTAAACCGCTTGATGTCAAAGAGAAACTTGAATTTCTGAAAGTAATCGTCATAGGCGATATTCCCGCTCCGTTCCTTCTCTGCGATCCATTTATCGAGAAAATCCAATGCTTTTGTGTAGTGGGATTTCTTGGATTCTTTCAAAAATCTCAAATAGTTGTAGATATCTTTTTGCCTGTCGCGAGTTTTGTTCACGAGCTTTTCGAATTGTTCTTCATCCCCGCTCTCGAGGTATATCCGTCCGAGCAACAGAATGAATGCTTGTTCCGAGGGATACGTGCTTAAGGCATCGAGACATACTTTTTCTGCCTTTGAATATTTTTTGAAATACAGATAAAGCTCTACGCGATCCTTCAGGTACTGCACCCTGTTGTCGCTGTCTATGGCGATCAGTTTATCCAAAAAGGAATCGGCTTTTTTCAAGTTGTTCAGCCGTGTTGCATAATCTTTGCGGCGTATTCCGGAGTGAAATTCGTAAAGCGCTCTATTGAGTCCGACATGATTGCGGTCTTCTTGCAGACCGCGTCTCAGCCAGAGAACGGCGATTCGGTAGTCACCTCTTTTTATATAGCTTTTGGCGATGACCGTATACGCGTCCAGCCGACCTTCGATGAAATTCGGTTCTTGAGCAAAAGATCTGTCCAGTACTTGGAATTCTTTGAGTGAGGCATAGTATTTTTCGGATAGGTCTGTTTGGGTTTTCCTGCTTTTGTCAACGAGGTCTGCACTTCCGGTGATCATGTGCTTCTGCCAATGAAAATGTGAGGAGGCAGCCAGCACGCTCAGGAAAACGAGAGGAACGAATACCTGCGCCTGTTTCTGTGTTCTCTTTTGGGGGCGACGGAGTGAGAGGCAGGCGAAATACACCACGCTGATCGCACAAACGATCGTTGTGGCCATGCTTTTTGCCAGAATGAGAGCTGTAAATGCGGCTGTGCACATCAGCAAGGAGTAGATTCTTGCCCTTTGCTTTTTTAGACCATTGAGGTTGAGGACTGCGGCAAAAAGTGCGGTATGACCTAAAATATTTTTATGGCCGAAAATACCTTTGAGCGCTCCTTGATTCTCCCCGAATTGGTGATATGCGCTTTCCGGCGATAGAATGGCTGCCAACAACGAAATGCATACCAACGCGTTGAGAAAATGCATGATAGGAACGAGTGCCTTTTCGGGATCGGCCCGAAGATAAAAATAAATCCAAAAGTAGTACACGACGACAAGCAGTGCCGCCGCCTGATAGACTGAGGAAAGAGTTCTTCCCGACCAGAATATGCTGATGCAGCAGTATCCAAGGAACAGAGCATAAGTCTTATTGTTTTTTACGAAGGCAACCGCGATTTTTAAGTGCTTTATGGTCAAAGCAAGCGGATAGAGCACGATCGCTGCCTGAAGAATCGTAAACGGAATGCGGGTGCCGAAAATCAGGGGAGCCTTTTTCAGTCCGGGAAGTATGGAGGCGAATCCCTTGTCCTGGAAAAACAAGAATAGGGTAGCGCAGAAGAAGAAGGCAAGCATAGGGAAAGTCAGAATGCCGTGAATATCGAATCGGCTTTCGTTTTGCATAGGCTGAATGTCCAACAGATAGTATCACGGCAGCGAATTTTGAGTCAATGCATGACCCGATCTTGAAGTTCAGTATGCCCCTTTACGGGAGAGCCAGACTTTGACGCTCTTGAGTAAGATGGTGATGTCCAGCCAAAGGGACCAGTTGCGAATATAGTATTCGTCCAGAGCCATCCGCTTTTCGAATTTGACCTCGGACCTGCCGCTGGTTTGCCAGAGCCCCGTAATCCCGGGTTTGACCACAGCGATTTTATCCCTGAACGTCGCCTTCCCCTCGAGTTCCTCGGGAAGATAAGGCCTGGGACCGACCAGGCTCATTTTCCCCTGGATGATGCTGAAAAGCTGGGGAAGTTCGTCCAGGCTGAATCTGCGAAGAAATTTGCCCACGGTTGTGACCCTGGGATCATAACCCTTGATTTTTCTGTATTTGCGCCACTCTTCACCGGCATGCGGATGGGTTTTGATGTATTCCTCAAGCTTTTGATCGTTGTGTTCGTACATCGATCGAAATTTCGGCAGAACGAAGGTTTTCTTGCCCTGGCCGATTCGGCTCTGTTTAAAGATGACAGGGCCTTTCGAACTCAGTTTTATGGCCAGTGCAATCACGGCAAAAACGGGAAGCAGAATGATCGACAGAACCGTCGTTAAGACCATTTCGAAAACGTATTTTAAGAGCTTGTTCCATGGTTTCGCCAGGTTCTTCTTGATCGATAGAGTGAGGACTTCGCCCAGTATCTCCAGTTCGACGCCCGCTGTGATAAAATCTCCGCTTCTGGGAATGATCCACATAGAGTCGCTGAGGGCTTCGCATTTGTTGAGGAGCTCATCGAGCTCTTTTCTCGGCAGGTGGGGGATGGCGATCATGATATCTTTGGAGCCGTAAGCTTTCGTGATTTCTTCCAGCTGAGAAACGGGTCCGATGACTTCGATGCCGGAAAAGGTTTTCCCGATCTTTTCAGGATCGTCATCTAGGAAACCCAGGACTTCATAGCCCATGGTTGTGTTCTGTTGAATGTTTTTAAGCACAAGCAGGCTTGTCTTCTGAACTCCGATGAGAAGGAGCTTTTTCTTCCAGAGATGTGTTTTAACGAGGAGCGTTTTGATACACAGCCGGAAGATGGGGAATAAGAAAAGGCTTATCACCCAAGCCGTGATGACGATCGTCCTCGAAAATTGGATTTGCCTCCGGGCAATAAAAATCATGATCATTATCGTCAAGGAAGCTATGCTGGTGCTTTTTACGAGAACCTTGATTTCCTCCCAGAAAGGGTATCGTTTCGTGTACAATTTCTCATAAGCGAAAATCAGAATCCACGTTCCCGCAAATGCAAAATATTTCAAGTATTGCGTGAAAGGAGGCAGATAAGTTTTTAACTGATTGGCCATGAATTCAGGAAGAAGCTCACTCCGGATCAGATAAGCGACCCAATAGGATAGAAGCACGACGACGCAATCGGATACCAGGAGAATTGTCAGGGAAAGGATTTTTTTTTGCGTCGACATTTTTTATGAATAATTCATGTTCAAGGACATAGCATCTGTCGCTGAAGAAACATTATAGCCTTGGCAGCTCTGCTAGACAACCTACCTGAATTATTCACGAGTTCGAGGTCGCTGTAGCGGCAAGGAAGCGGCCCATGAAGCTGTAGTGTGCTACCGCGAATGGGCTGCGACGAAGCCGATGCAGTGAGATCGGCTCGCCTGAAAGGTAATAAATGTCGATAATTAGATTAAAAGTTTTTGAATATGAAAGTATCGACATTTTTTATGAATAATTCAGGTAATCAGCAAATTCGGGGAAGCAGCTCGGAAGTAAGAGGCTCCAAAATCCGCAATCCTCCAGTTGCGGTAGAAAGCAGCAATTCCGATTGTTTTTCCGGACGGTCCATGACCTCCCCGATTATACGGGCCTTGTGTCCCAATGGATTGGCTCGAATTTCCTCCAGAATTTTTTTTGCTCTTCCTCGCGGCACTACCAGAACGGCCCTTCCTTCACATGCCAGATACAGGGGATCAATGCCCAAGAGCTCCGTCGCTCCCCGGACAGCCCTGGACAGAGGAATATCGTTTTCGTCGATGATGACGGAATAGGGGATGCGTTCGACGAGCTCGAAGAGAACCGTTGCCAGCCCCCCTCTTGTAACATCCCTCATCCATCGGACGCCTTTTTTCCAGATAGGAAGAAGGAAGGAGAGTGGGGCACAGTCACTCTTGACCTTGGATTCAAGCCCGAAATCCCCCCTCGCCAGCATCACGGCCAAGCTGTGTTCGCCGAGAGTGCCGGTTATCAGGATTTTATCTCCAGGCCGGACGTTTGCGGTTGATGGACGGGCGATAACCGTTCCCACCCCGGCCGTATTGATGTAGATTTTATCCGCTTGTCCCCGCCGGACGACCTTGGTATCGCCGGTGGCGATTTTTACCGCTGCCTTCATAGCGGACTTTTTTATGGATCCAAAAATTTTCTTTAAGTCTGCGAAGGGGATCCCTTCCTCAAGAATAAGTGCAAGGGAGAGATATTCGGGCTTTGCGCCTGAGACGACCAAATCGTTGACCGTCCCGTTGACACACAGAGTTCCGATATCGCCTCCGGCAAAGAATATCGGGTCCACGACATAACTGTCTGTTGTGAAGGCTACGCCTTGAGGGAGGTGAGCGGAGTCGGATAAGTCGCTGAGACAGGGATTTTTAAAGTTCTTTACGATGTACCGGTCAATGAAATCTCTCATCAGTTTGCCGCCGCTTCCCAGTTCTAAACTCACACGTTCCATTGCATATCTCCCAAACAGTTATTTTGGTTCATTATGATAATACGTCGGTGTTTTTTATTCAATGCTCCGGGTAAAGACGCTGGGCGTACTTGAATCTGAAGAGATGGTTCCGCTCACT
>JAFGNQ010000324.1 GCA_016926925.1 Candidatus Aminicenantota bacterium | reverse complement strand
GTCGACATCTTCTCTCAACCGGACAAACGTCCGGGCCGAACTGGATGTCCAGTTGTTGTCGTATTGTCCCTATGTGATGAGATGGAGCGGAATGACGCTCTGGAATCGAATGCTGGATTGAATGGGCGGATTCTCGACGATACCCGTCACCATCATCGCTGTCCTGTTATTCAAAAGGACCGTACGGCCCAATGCCTCCGATTCACCAAAGAGTTTCCTGGACGTTTCTCGTGTCAGAATGATGGATTGCGTGTCGTTGAACGCGGTCTTCGCATCGCCTTCTATGAATGGAAAGGAAAACATAGAAAAAAACGAGGGATCTGCTGCAATGAGTTGGTCGGACAGGATTGTCCGACCGTGACTAATCTGGATTTTTCCATAGGTTATGTACCGCCCTGTCTGAATCACTTCCGGATATTCCTGTTTTAAATATCCTGAGAGGGCGTATGGTGTCACAGGGGTTCGATGGCCGTTAGGCTGTTTCTGGACGATGAGGTAAAGATCGTTCCGGTAAGCGTGGAAGCCGTCCCAGCTTGTTTCATCCTGAATCCAAAGAATGATCAAAATGCAGCAGGTGATGCCCAGGGCCAGTCCGGTGATATTGATGATGGAATAACCTTTGTGCCTGACAAACTGTCTCCAGGTGACTTTAAGATAGTTGTGCAGCATGATTCCTCTCCAGAAAAATGCCAGTATGAGGGATTGAAGCGCCTGTCCCCAATACCACCGCCGGGCGTGTTGCAGTCCCTGCCGGTCCGCTAATTCGCTGAATATCTCTTCATAATCTCCTTCCGCGCTTTCTCTCCGGTAGCCCGGAGAGCATCGGCGAAGGAGTGCCGCCGCGGCTCTTGGAGGTTTTTGCTCTGATTTCGTCAAACGAATGGTCCTCTTTGATTCAGTAGTCCGGTAGGCCTTCTTCCAATGCCGCCTGTATCGCCCGTCATATTCACACCAAATTCGGAACTCCATTCCTCAGCCCATGATCCTCCCCCCCCAAAGATCTTCGAGAAATTTTCCCCACGGGAGAATCTTTATTTGTCCATGCACACGTTCCGTTTTTTCGTTACAGACGATAAAAGCTTTCCGTGGCGCATATTCATCAATGAATGCGGAGAGTGCCCGCATCTCTTTATTTCCGACGTAGTTGGTTCCCTTCACTTCGACAGCGATCATTCCATCACCTAAAATAAAATCAACTTCATAGCCTGACTTCGTCCTCCAAAAATTTATTTTGTAATCCAATTCGCTATATGAAGAATGAGCCGCTATCTCGGTAAAAATGAAATGCTCGAAAGCCTTCCCGAACAATTCGCCCCTTTCTTCCGGTAAATTCCGCTTCACCATGCTGCCGGCAACACCAACATCGAACAGATAGAACTTTGGCGCCTTGGTTATGACTTGGCGGGATTGTCTCTTTTTAAACGGCTCCACCATCCGTCCCAGCAATGTGTCAATCAGTATCTGGTAATATCCCTTGACTGTTTTGGCATCGACTCCGCAGTCCCGGGCGATATTCGAAAAATTCGTTAATTCCCCATGTGAATATCCCACGGCATCAAAAAACCTGGCAAAAGCCGGAATATTGCGCGTGAGTCCCTCATCAAAGACTTCTTCCTTTAAGTAGTCACGAACATAACCCTGCAATGATTTTTTATAGTTGTTCCTTAAATAGTGGTCAGGAATCATGCCCTGATTCAGAGCTCTCAGCAGATCCACATCTCCTAATTCACTCGACACCAAAGGGAACATCTCGTATCTCCAAGCCCGGCCTCCAAGAAGATTCGCCTTCCCTCTTTTCAGTTTCCTTGCACTCGATCCACAAAGTATGAAACTTAGCCCTTTATTTTCAATCAGCCAATGCACCTCATCCAAAACCTGGGGAACTTTTTGGACTTCATCCAAGATGATAGGAAGCTTGAGGATTCCCACATCCTGGGCCAGAATTCGTTCTCTTAATAATGAAGGTTTTTTGGTTAATTCCAGAGCGAGATCAGTCTTCAGAAAATCGTAGATTAAGCTGTTTGGAAAAGCATTTTTAAGATAAGATGATTTCCCAATTTTTCTAGGTCCCCAGAGAAAAGCTGATTTTCCTTGAGGAATATCCATATTTAGTATTCGCTTAACTTTAATCATTTTAAGATTCTTCTCCATAATAGTATAACTATTTAGGAATTTATTCCCTAACAGTACGAATGTCAAATTATTGAAGGGCCAAGCATAATTGGTTTACCCTTCCTTCGCTTTCCACAAAAAAACTCTAGAACAAAAGCATTAGGCGGCTTTCAAGAGACACCCGAGATCGAGTGGAGCCATCCGATCAATGCCGAGTAGATGAAGTGGCTGAAAACGGCCGAACTGTCCCGGTTCCAGCTCTATGACACCAAAATTGTCGCCGATCATTTCCCTGCGGCACGATTAGTCGGATCGGTTGCTCAAGCGTTTCGACTCCATGAAACGCCGCATGCTGGAGCCCCACCGCTCGGTCATCGCGGAGGGCCCCATCTGGAGCCTCGAACAGAGCTTCCCCGGCGGCCGGTTTCGAATCAGACCGTCACCCAGGAATAGCTGCAGCCTTGATCAAGATGCAGGATTTCATAATCCGGAAAGACGGTTCGCAGGCGGGCGTTCAATAACCGCATGCCGAACTCCTCGCTCGTGCCGTGGTTGATCACAACCAGAGGATGTCCGGTGTCTTCCGCGTACGTGGTCTGAATCCATGTCTTGACCTTGTCATCTATGGCTAGGAAGAGGTCGGGTTTCAAGTCCAGGTAGCGGACGGGATCGCAGTTGCAGCCGGTGCCGACGCCTATGGATTGGACAATGCGCTCCCTATCCCCGTAAAAGGCGACGCCCGGCTGGCCGGAAGCTTTCAATCTGGCCGCAATCGTTTCGGCTGCTTTTAAGGCGGGAGTGGGAGAGATTCCGTACACATTGTAATAGGTCCGGGAACGTATAATGTCTTCTTTCGTAAAGCCCAGCGCCTCTCCCAGGGCAAACGGCATGCCGAATTCCGGTACTTTATCCATCACATCATGACATCGAACGATGACCAAACCCTGTTTCGTTATCCACTGTTTTTTTTTCTGGATCAAATCGAGGTAGGCCTGTTTGGCGACTTCCGGCTTTTCCCAGTAGAGATCCTCCTCCCTCTCCAAGCCCCAGGTTGAATAAAAGGCCGGTTCGTGAGTGACGAGCGTATTGATGCCCTGGTTCACGGCGCGCTGGAGGGTCTTCCAATAGGGCATCCAGCAGGTGCCCATCTTGGTCACAACCGTTTCCGGATCGCCGATAACGATTCGATCGACCGTGGGCTCCGAGACGGGACAAAGAGACCGAAGGTATTTATTCACATCCAACGCTTTCAAGGGAACAGACCGATTCCGGCTAATTCCCTTCCGGGTATACACGGCCGAGCCCAGTGCAAAGGATCCGGATACCTGAATAAACTTTCTTCGGTTCATTTTTACTCCTTTTGAATATTAAACCAACGATTGAGATTTTCTTCAACCACCGGTTCCGGTCGACGCAAGTGTACAATCGAGTTCGTAAATTTTGATTTAGGGAAGGGAGTCATCGTAAACTTTTTTCGAGATTGCATTTCAACGAAAGGAGAGTTTTTCAACGATGGCTCAGAGACATTATTGCGAGGTTTTCAAGCAAAAGCTAATTGACTTTATCACAGAGGAGGATCCGCTTTTGACGATGCTCAGTGGACGAGCCAGCAGCTGATGCAGATCGAAGTTGACCCGGATGTGCTTATCCTCGCTGAAGCTGCGCAGATCTTGGGTAAGGATCCCCGCGAACGCGCGAACTTCCTTTATCGCGTCATATTTTCCCTGTTCGAGCTGCGCTTTCAGATGCGCGTCCATCTTTATTGCCCTTTCGGGGAAGATGTAGTGATCCATGAGCTGTCGTCCCACGCCTTGAAGACGGAAGCCTTCAGCTCCGGGTCGCATAATGCAATAGGTCCGAAACCACACTTCCATTTTCAGAGGGCCCTCATCCGGCTCCCCCCCGGCCGATTGACAGCCCCCCCCGGAATATATATGTTACTCACATGCAGGAGGGGGGGGGATAAGCCATGAAATGTCCGTATTGCTCTTCAGAAAACACCGGTTCCCAGAAATTCTGCGGTGAGTGCGGCGCCGCTTTGACCATAGCCGACGAGAAACCGCCCGCCTTCACCCGGACCCTGCAAACACCGGTAGAAGCTCTCACGCGGGGAACCCTTTTTGCCGACCGTTATGACATCATAGAGGAGCTCGGCAAAGGCGGGATGGGCAAAGTCTACCGTGTCGAAGACACCAAGATCCAGGAGGAGATCGCGCTCAAGCTCATAAAGCCCGAAATCTCTATGGACGAAAAGACCATCGAGCGCTTCCGAAACGAGCTTAAGATCGCCCGAAAGATCTCCCACCGCCACGTCTGCCGCATGTTCGATATGGGCGAGGATGACGGCACACATTACATCACCATGGAGTATGTCGACGGCGAGGATCTTAAAAACCTGATCAGGAGAGTCGGGCGGCTGGATACCGATACGGTCATAAAAATAGGCAAGCAGATCTGCGAAGGACTCTCCGAAGCCCACTGGCTGGGGGTCGTTCACCGCGACCTCAAACCCTCCAACATCATGATCGACCGGGAGGGGAATGTCCGGATCATGGATTTCGGGATCGCCCGGTCCCTGCGGGCCAAGGGGATCACGGGATCCGGGATCATGATCGGAACCCCCGAGTACATGTCGCCCGAGCAGGCCGAAGCCGGAGAGATCGATCACCGCTCGGATATCTATTCGCTGGGGATTCTGCTTTATGAGATGGTGACCGGAGCGCTTCCTTTCGTGGGGGATTCCGCCCTCAGCGTGGCCTTGAAACACAAGACGGAAGCGCCTTCCGATCCCCGAGTGCATAACGCCAAGGCCTCCGATGATCTCTGCGGCCTGATCCTCAAATGCCTGCAGAAGGAAAAAGAGCGGAGGTTTCAGCGAGTGGAAGAGCTGCTCTCCGAGTTCCAAAATATCCGGGAAGGACGCCCGACCGCAACCGGGATCAGACTTCCGCAGGCGCCCGCCTTTTTAAGAGAAGACCAGCACACAAGCGTCCCCAAACGCCCCGTGTTCGTGGCCCGCCAAAAAGAGCTTAAACGACTGGAAGCGCTGGCTGAGAAGGCCTTTTCAGGCCTTGGGCAGGCGGCTTTTATCAAAGGCGAAGCCGGATGTGGTAAAACCGCCCTCATCCAGGAGTTTATACACCGCGCCCAGGAAGCGCACCCGAATTTGATCGCAGCCAACGGCAAATGCAATGCCCACACCGGAATCGGCGACCCCTACCTGCCCTTTATCGAACTGCTGGGGCTTCTCACCGGTGATGTGACCTCCAAATGGAACGCCGGGATCATCTCCAAAGAGCATGCCGCGCGCCTCTGGCGCCTGACCCCGCATACGGCCCAGGCCGTGCTGGAAAACGGGCCGGATCTTATCGAAACCTTCGTGCCGGGAAGCGCTCTGATCGAAAGGACGCAATCGGCCGCCGCTGTTTTCCCTCCCTGGCTCGAGCGCTTAAAAAAAGTGGTGGAAAGGAAAGCCGCGCTCCCGGCCGACTCCATGCTCCAGCAGAGCCATCTGTTCGAGCAGTACACCCGGGTGATCCAGGCCCTCTCCCTCCGCCAGCCGCTGCTTTTAGTGCTGGATGACCTGCAGTGGATCGACGAGGGCTCCGCCAGCCTGCTCTTCCACCTGGGCCGCCATGCCGCCGGAAACCGGATCCTGATCATAGGCGCCTACCGCTCCGATGAGGTAGCGCTGGGCCGCGACGGAGAGCGGCACCCCCTGGAATCGATCGTCCATGAGTTCAAGCGCGATTTCGGGGATATCGAGGTCGAGGTGGGAAAGACGGAAGGCCGGGCGTTCGTCGACGCCCTGATCGACTCCGAGCCCAACCGCCTGGATGAAGAGTTCCGCCG
>JAFGNQ010000045.1 GCA_016926925.1 Candidatus Aminicenantota bacterium | reverse complement strand
TTCACCCTGACAGAGATATTGTCCAGGGCTGGACTTCGGACGGTAAGATCCTCTTCAAATCGATGCGTTCCAGCCATAACCGGAAGTTCAACAAGCTGTTCACGATCAGCTCACAGGGAGGTTTCCCCGAAGAGCTGCCGATACCGAGAGCCGAATTCGCCGATGTGTCTCCTGATGGGAGGCACATTGCCTACAATCCCATCTATCAGTGGTGGCAGCCCAACTGGAGGCGTTACAGAGGAGGCGCGGCTCCCCCTGTCTGGATCCTCGACATGAAGGATTATTCCCGCGTGGAGATTCCACGGAAAAATTCCAATGACATGTATCCTGCCTGGATCGGAAATGTGGTCTATTTTCTCTCAGATAGAAACAGGACCATGAACCTCTTCTCTTACGATACTCAGAGCGGGGAGATGGAGGAACTCGTCACTCATATGGATTCGGACATCAAGTATTTATCCGGCGGTGGGAACAAGCTGGTCTATGGGGTTGAAGGGTATCTCTATACTTTCGATCCGGCTAGAAACCTGTCAACTCCGGTTGTCGTCAATGTACCCAGCGACCGTGTGTTCCTAAGGTCACGTTTCAAGAATGTGTCCGCTGAGATCGTCGATTTCGACCTTTCTCCATCTGGAAACAGGGCTGTTTTTGAAGCCCATGGGGAGATCCTGACAGTCCCGGCGTCGAAAGGAGATGTACGGAACCTCACTCAGACACCCGGGGTCATGGACCGGTCCCCTTCGTGGTCGCCGGACGGTGCGAGCATCGCCTATTTCTCCGATAAGGAGGGAGAGTACGCTCTCTATATCGCCGATCAGATGGGAGAGAAACCGCCGAAAAAAGTGGATTTGGCGGATCCCACCTTTTTCTACAATCCAGTCTGGTCGCCCGACAGCCGGAAGATCGTTTTTTCGGACAAGCACCTGAATCTCTGGTATTACGACCTCGAAAGCAAGAAAACGGTCAAGGTGGATGATTACGTCGGCGTCTCGAGCGCCTGCTGGTCTCCTGACAGCAAGTGGCTGGCCTATCAGCGCTATGCCTTCAATCGCTATGGAGTGATCTGTCTGTATTCTCTGGAGCGAGGCGAATCTTTTCCAATCACCGACGGCATGAGCGATGCGTCCAATCCTGTATTCGACCGCGAAGGGAAGTATCTCTTTTTCCAGGCAAGCACGAACACGGGCCCCATAAAGAATCCGCTGGACATGACCTCCAGAGAGAAACTGTTCAATTATACGATCTATCTCACCGTCCTGCGGAAAGACCTGCCGTCGCCGTTTGTTCCCGAGAGTGATGAAGAATCGTCCGGGGAAAGAGAAACCAAGCAGGAAGTGAAAAAAATGGACCCGGGTGAGACGGAGGCCTTCCGTGTGGACCTTGAGGGTCTAGATCAGCGCATCATCTCTCTGCCTGTAAAGGCCGAACTCTATACCCAGCTTGCATCGGCTTCCGGCAGCCGTCTTTTCTATCTGGAAGGTGCTCCGGTATGGAATGGTGACTCCTATTTGCTCGAAGGTGCGAAGCTCTGGAGGTATGATTTTAAATCGAGAAGACCAGATGTATTCCTCAGCAAGGTTATTGCTTTCAGGCTATCCGCAGATGGGGAAAAACTGATTTACCGTTCCGGAAGTGATTGGGCCATCGTCCCGACAACAGGAAAACCGAATCCGGCAGACGGGCAGCTTGACCTGGGATCTTTTGAGGTGAAGGTTGACCCCATGGCCGAGTGGAATCAGATGTTTTACGAGGCCTGGCGGCTCAACCGGGATTTCATCTACGCACCCAATATGCACGGAGTTGACTGGCAAGCTATTCGCAAAAAATACGAGGCTTACCTCCCGGATCTTGCTAACAGGAGCGACTTGAGCTATTTGATGAGCGTAATGCTGGGTGAGCTCTGTTTGGGGCATTCTTATGTCAGGAGAGGGGATCTGCCTCAGGTCAAGTCTGTGCCCGGCGGTCTGCTGGGTGCCGACTATGAAATCGTCGACGGTTTCTACCGCATCAGGAAAATCTACAGCGGCCTCAACTGGAATCCGGAGCTGCGAGCACCTCTCACAGAGCCGGGTGTCGATGTTAAGGAAAGAGACTACCTTCTCAGTGTGAACGACCTAGCCCTGCGAGGAGCGACAAACATTTATTCACTTTTTGAGGACACCGCCGGAAAACAGGTTGTTCTTACGGTCAATAACAGGCCAGCGCCGGAGGGAGCCCGTGAAGTGACCGTGATTCCCATCGAAAGTGAAATGGGGCTTCGACAAAGGGCTTGGATTGAGGATAACAGGAAGAAAGTCGAAGCCATGACAGGAGGCCGAGTGGGGTATGTTTTTTTGCCGGACACGGCCTCGGGTGGATTTAAGTATTTCAACCGTTACTTCTTCGCACAACTGGATAAAGAGGGGCTGGTTATCGACGAGCGTTACAACGATGGAGGTCAGGCTGCCAACTACGTTATCGACACTCTGGCGCAGCCTCTGCTCAACTACTGGGCACCTCGTGAGGGACCGGATTACACGACTCCCTTCGGGGCCGTTTTTGGGCCGAAAGCCATGATCATCAATGAGTATGCGGGCTCGGGCGGCGATGCGATGCCTTATTATTTCCGCAAGAGGGGAATAGGCCACCTGGTCGGAAAGCGCACATGGGGAGGTCTGGTCGGCATCGGGGGAACGCCGCAGTTGATGGACGGCGGGTATGTTACAGCCCCGAATTTCGCCTTTTTCGACACGAACGGAAATTGGGCCGTAGAAAACATCGGCGTGTCGCCTGACTTTGATGTGGCACAAACACCGGCCGAGATCATCAGGGGTCGGGATCTGCAATTGGAAAAGGCTGTGGAGCTGGTGCTTGAATCATTGGAAAAGAATCCTTTCAAAAGAAAAAAAAGGCCTGAATATCCCAAAAAATAAAGAAAGGGGAAGGCCCCTTTCGCCGCCTTTCCAAGCTTATTGGGTTACAATTCTATTTTCGCAGCAGCCCCGATAATTTGACTCAACTTTTTCCGAATACTCGATTTCAAAAGTCTGTGGATGGTGATTTTCCGGATGATTTGATATTTCTAAAATTTATAGGTTTTAAATTCCGTTTTGCAGGGAGGGCCTGGTGCTGCCTGCAATACAGGCGAGTCTTTCAGAACCATGATCATGCTGAAAGTGGTGATGTTTCCGCGCTCGTCATGGCGGCAGACGGGATATTCGGGAGAATCATGAGAACAAAGAATGGATTTGATGCTGTCCACGGTAACAGACTGTGATGCATCCTTCAAACGTTTTTCCAGAGCCTGAAGACGTGTTTTGCTGTTTTCGATACCGATGGCAAATCCCTCTCTGAGTTGCGGCGCGGTTTTATCCGGATTGTCCGGGCTGAGCCAGACATCGTCGTTCACCAGAGGGTGATTGGTATGGTAAACCCTTTTCGCCCCGGGATAAGGGATGAACTGGGTGACTTTATCCGCCGATCCCTCGAAACAGACGATGCGCTCTTTATCGCCGAAAGTGTAGGCTTCGCCGCTGGCGTGCTTGACTTCGGTGATGAATGCGATTGCGTCTCCGAGGTTTTTCTGATGGAGAATCCCACGGGATATGAAGATGGTCCCCAATCCGTCCGGAGATTTATTCAGGCTCATCGTCATCGCGTTGAGGCAGACCCCGATGGATCGGTTGTTCATTCCGTAAATGCCCATCACTCCCGGAAGAGTCAGGATCAATTCCTCTAAATCGCTGTCTGCATGTTTGATATGGAGCAGTGTCTGGTATCCGTCGACCGCCGGCCCCATATCCGCGTTTTGTGCTAGGATCGCAGGATGACCGGCTTCTCTATCGGTGCCGAGAACGCTGCACCTGCTATTATCTTTATAGTCCGGATTGACCCAGTTATTTCCCTGGAAAAACCAATCCGACTCATCGAGCAGGTTGAAGGCGAACATGATCTTGAAATCGATTCCGGCGCCTTCGGCAATGCCTCTGATCTCTTCGACGCAGTGGGGGGTCCATCTCAGGGCGGCATCGAGAAACCCGGCGCCATCGACGATTCGGCCTGCATAATCCAGGGGATCTTTCCCTGCTTTCCGGATCCCTTCAGTCAAGCCGCCCACCAGTTCGTTGATCCTCTCTCTCAATGTTTCCCCATGTATCCGGCCTCTCTGTCTCGGTGTACCCTCTAAGATGAGAAGCGGCATTTCCCTTTCGCTCGGGGCAGGAGCCACATTCAGTGCTTCAGGCGAGTTGTCGTTTTTGCATCGGATAAGAAGCCATGGATTCAGCATTAAAACCGCTCCGGTTAAGCCGCTGTTTCTGAGAAAAGCTCTTCTTTTCATAGCGTTCTCCTATTTTCGACCATCCATTTTATCCAAGCGTTTTGTTTAAAGCAAACACTCGCTGCTTACAGCTGAATTTTGCCCTCAAAAACCGCTTTTAAGAGTGTTATTTGCCTGGCTATCCGAGCTAACTGATTGATAATAAGGAGATTCCTGTGGCCCCAATATCATTTTGACTGGAGGCGGGGAGGGATGCGGTGCTTGGCGAAAACATCCTCGACTGTTTCTCTTTCCTTGATGATCTCGGCTTCTGTTCCGTTGACGAGAACGGTGGCCGGTCTGGGAATTCCGTTGAGCTGAGTCGATACGGTTTCGGCATACATGCCTGCATCCAGAATGACGACGGGGTCGCCCCGATGCAGAACAGGCATCAAGCGATTGGCAGCGAATATCGAGTCGATGCAGGTTTCGCCGACGATAGTGACGTGCTCTGTCGCCGGCCGGTGCATGCCGCTGGCCGGAAACACATGATAAGCACTTTGGCTGGTGTCGATCCGCATTAAATTGTTGGTGCTGGCATCGAGGTTCACCCAGGTCATGCCGAGGTCGTGTTTGACAGCGCCGACTCTGGCTAGCAAAATGACTCCGTTTCCGACGATATAGCGCCCCGGCTCCATCCAGAGTTCGGGAATGATTCGGTGGCGATGCTGTTGTACTCATCGGAATACACCTTGAGGCGCATTTTTGCTCGAGCCTTTGTCTTCAGTTCTGCAGCCGTTTCTTCGATCATGCGAATCTCATCTTCGGCATCGATATTGACAGTGATGCCCATCTCCACAGCCTTACGTATGAGTTCAAGACTCTTATTGCTTCCGTTGAGAACGACTTTCGAAGGGTCCGCACCTCCTGCAAGAGTGGCATGCAGTTCGCCCAGGCCGAAGCAATCACCTCCTGCTCCTTCCCGGTTCATGATAGCCCTGACAGCAAGATTGTTATTGGCTTTTATCGCATAAAGGACATTGCCCGGATTCGGCCAGAGCCCGGAAAAGGCACGTTTCAGACGGCGGTAATTTTCCCTCAACGTGGCTTCAGCGACCACATACAAGGGAGATCCGAATCTTTCGAGGAGTTCGACGACAGCACAGTCCTCTATCATGAGATGGCCGGAAGGATGAACGCGCAGCTTATCCGTTCGAATGAGTATCTTGTCGAGCTCGTCGGCTGGAATCGGCAGCATCAATTGACTCTTTTAAAGATGTATTCACCTGCCGTTTTGAAATGTTTTCGTTCCCTGGGGAGATTTCTGGGATTGAGCTTGTTTGCAGTCATGTAGTGCTCCATGGCAGACTTGGATTCCCCGATCTGATCGTAAGCCTGTGCCAGACTGTTAAAAACACGATAATCATCGGGGTGCTCTTTGGTGTTGAGCTTAAAGATTTCGATGGCCTCCTTGGTTTTATCCCGTTTCATAAGTCGTTTCCCCAATCGATCCATTTCCTCGATATCTATGTAGAAGCTCTTGGGATCGCTGCTTTTTTTATGGTAAAACACTTCGATGGCATATTCCAGGCTTTTTTCCTCTATCGTTTTCTCCAGTATTTCAGCCATGGATTCTCTGGGTTGGATACTTTTCCGATGGTTGAATATGATTTTCGGCTCTGCTCTGAGGAGGTCGATTGCCCTCTCGAGAACCCGGTCACGCCCCTCAGCGATATCTTCTTTGGTGTTGACCATGCGGATATTCGGCGGTGTGCCGATTCCCTCCCAGCATCGTTCCTCGTGATCCAGATAGAGCATGTTGCAAATACAGACATCCCATCCATTGGGGAGTTTGTCCCAGTATTCGTCGGAGTAGGCTCCCGACGTGAATTCACCCAGGTTGATCACATGCGGAAAAACGCGCATCGCCAAGACGAAACAATCACCGGCACTGATGGTCCAGCGGTGGGTGAGCATGATGATAGGTTTCTTGAACTGTTGCGGGCCTTTGGGCTCTGTGTACCAGTAACGCGGTTTTGCGAAATCATCATGCTTGGGCCCGTTTCGGGTTTGTGTCGTCATGAAAAGCCGCTTTCTGTCGGCAAAGCGGTCGGCAATGGCCTTGGCCACGGGATCCCATCCTCCTCCGTTCCCCCTGACATCCAGGACCAGCCCTCTTGCGTCTTTGAATTCGGCGACGATCTCATTCATGATTTCCGCGGTCTTTTCTTCCTCGTCAAAATTTCTGATGTGGAGATAGCCGATGTCCTGTGCTATCCAGGCAAAAGTATAGAGGGGAAAATCCCCGCCGAAATAAGCCGCCAGCTTGGTTCCCGGAAGCCTCTGTTCGAACTTGCCCTTCAAATATTTTTGCTTGACCAATTCAAGCGAGAAGTCTGGAATGTTGTAACCGATGGGAATGTGCCGGCCTTTTTCATCCCTGTTGAGATTTCCCAGGACTCCCGATCGAAAAAAGCGCGGCGGCTCTTTGGACTGGAGTTTGACATGGTTGTCATTGAGATGCTCCAACAGGCTTGTCATGATGTTAAAAAGTTCGCCGCCCGAAGTTTTGTCTGTCACCATGGGACGATAAGTCCTGTAGAGAAGGTGCCAGTCGATTTTTTTGGGAATGAAACATCCGTAGCTGATGTCGAACAGCCGCCATAAACTGTCAAAGTTTAAAACAGGATCCGTCTGTCCATTTTTATGATCGGTCATTGCTTATCTCCATTTTTCATGTCAATTTATCTTTTCAGGGAATTCGAGCACCCGATCGAGTCTTTTCTTATCCTCTATTTTCAAGAAATAGGCAAAAAGAAAACCCGAGGCGCCCAAAACGGCAAACATCAGAACCGTGTAGGTGTAATCGAGGTTTTTGACTCCGGATTCGAGCACTTCCGCTGTGACCTTTCTGTTCGCGATATCCGTTATCCTGCCTGCAAAAAAGGGGAAGAGCAGAAGACCCAGGCTTTGAATCCAGGTCATGATTCCATAGGCTGTGCCGATTTTTTTCTCTTCGACGATGCGCGGCACTGCCGGCCATAAGGCGGCCGGGACAAGAGTGAACGATATTCCCAAAAGCACCATGCCGATAAGCGGAGTGATTCGGGAGAGTGAGAGGAGCAGGTGGGTTGCGGAAAGCAACGCAGCTCCGCAGAGAAGCAAGGTCGTAATTTTCCCCTTTTTATCTACGAACCAGCCGATAAAGGGGATGAAAAGGATTGTCCCCCATATCACGATACTGCTGAGCATCCCGCTCATGCGCAGCGATAGGTCGAATTTGTTGTGGAGGAAGTCCGGGAGGAAGGAGAGAAAAGGGAAAAATGCGGAGTAAAAGGCGACGCACAGGAGGCAGATCAGCAGGAACGCTCTGTTTTTGAGCAGAGAGGTGATGTCTTTGATGTCGAATTTTTCTTCATTTTCAGAATCGGCGGTTTCGTGTGAGTATTTTCTATCGAAAAACATATAAATGCAAAACAGGCCAAGTCCCACGATCATGATCAAAGCGGCAAACCAGAGAGAGGTAGTCCAGCCGGTTTCGGCTTCGATGAGGATAGGGGAGACAATCAGAACTAAAGCTGTTCCCATCCTGGCGACGATGGTCATCACGGCGAAGGCGAAAGCCATTTTTTTCCCCTTGAACCATTTGACCAGAATCTTGAGCACGACGATATTCAGAGTTTCCGCTCCTAAACCGAAGAGAAAACGTCCGGCGATCATCATCTTCAATTCGGGAGAGAGACGCGTCAGGAAAGAGTTTGCAATTCCGTAGAGGAGACCTCCGTTACTGAAGGAATCGGAAGCTCCATAGGCCGTCAGAAGCGCGCCGAAGGTACAGAAAAGGGTGAAGAGAAGGCCTGTTTTTCGAATGCCCAATCGGTCTGAGAGAACTCCGCCGAGTATGGCCATAAGCAGAATTGTGTTGGGGATGGAATATACGGAGATAAGGAGTCCGTATTCTGTTGAGCTGAATCCCAGACGGATTTGCAGCGTTTCCTTTATCGGTGAAAGAGATTCCCAGACATAAAAGCTTATGGAAAGCAGAATGCTTGCCAGGAAAAGAAATCCCCAGCGCATGAGGTTTTGTTTTTTCTCGCAAAGGCAATGGAAATCTATGGCCGGCGGTGTCAATCTGTTTGCCTCTTTTTCTGAGAGCTATCGGTATTCGCCCAGAATTTGATAATCCCTTTCGTCTTTGGTCAGATCCTTTGCTCTCATACGCCAGCGGTAGGCGATGTATCCGAAGAATATCCAGGCTGCCAATATGAAATACTCTAAGGGCCAGCTTATTTGTGCCGGGGAACCGGGGAAAACCATCAAGATAATCAATATCCCGGAAATAACGACTCCGATATAGAGTGTCGACTTGTGCTTCACCCTGTATGGCCGCTGCATGTCGGGAGCCGTCTTCCTCAGGGCAACCGCGGCATAACAGGTAAAGAACCAGGCACATGCGAATCCGAGAGAGCTGACAGTCACGATGGGCAGCAGGAATGATTTGCCGACAAAAGAGCCGATGATAGTTAAAAAACCGACGAACAGGATGGCATTTTTAGGTGTCCGGTTTTTATCGCTGACCTCGCCGAACCATTTTGGTAAAAGACCTCCTCGCCCCATGGAAAACACGACTCTCGATGCAGCGAGGAAGGTAGCATTGAGTGTGGTGATGAGGCCGAAGAAAGCTGCGATCAAGACAAGTTTTGAAGCCCATTCATAGCCGAATGCGATCCGGAAGACCTGTGCCGTAGGCATCTCCAGTTTAACGGATTCCTGCCATGGATAACAGATCGACAGGGCTAAAATCACCACGACATAAAAGATGATACCTACTATGATGGCGATGATGATGGCCTTTCCCAAATCCCGCGGGTTCACCTTATTCCCTGACTCTTCGGCAGCCTGAGGAATGGTGTCAAAGCCGGACATGAAGAAAGGCACCATCCCGATAACTGCAATAATAGATAAAGGTGCTGCCAGGAGGGACCCAGATCGGGAAAACAGAGGCTGCATGTTGGAAAAATCGCCTTTGATAAGAGCTACCGCTGTGAAGGCAACGACGCAGACGAGCATTGCGGCCATAAAAAAGGTCTGAAAGATGGCCGTGTTCTTCACGCTGCGGTAGTTGATCCCGATGATAAGCAGGGCAAAAGCCAGGCCCGGAATCAACGACGATAGGCTAACTTCATAACCGCCCAAGCTGTAGAGGGGCGGAGATTTGACTGCGGGAACGATGTTTTCCAGAAGCCATCCCAGAGATATCGTTTCAAAGGGGCACACGAAAATGTAGCCGAATGCCAAGAACCAGGCTGTCAAAAAGGCGGGACCGGTTCCGAAAGCTTTGTAGGAAAACGCGACCTCTCCACCTGCAACGGGAATGGCAGGCGTGAGTTCTGCATAGCATTTTCCTACGGCGATCAGCAATACCCCGCCTATGATGAATGCCAGGATGGCGCCGAGAGGGCCGCCTTTGAGCAGCCAGTCGCCGGCAACAATCACCCATCCTATGCCGATGATATCGCCGAGACCTAGACTCACATAGTTCTTGAAGGAAATCGCTTTGGCGAGAGCTTTTCTTCGGGGGATGGAGCCTGTTTTCATCTCATCCGAGGCGCCCTTTGAATTAGCACTTAGCTGGCTCATAATAATGACCCTGCATCTTACTAGAGCGTCCTTCAATAGTCAATGCAATGTGTCACCAATCTATCTGAACGAACACATGCCGTCAGGGGCTTGCGATTCCTTTGAATTGATTTGATTTCGAATGTGGACTGCATACAGACCTGTGTTGGCATATAGACTCGTCTCTCAGTACTCATTTGAATACAGTTGCGTTTTTTTGTGCGATGGAGTATTAAATCAGCAAAATACCTGTAAGGGATGTACATAATGACAGATGATCAAAAAATAAAGCATGAGGGATCAGATACGGCTCCCTTTTCCAAATTGGTTCTGAACGAGGAGGAACAGGATATCTTATCGGGCAAAAAAGGGAAAACCTTGCAAAAAGTGATGAAGACCGTTGTCCTTTATGCCGAAGCCTGCGGAGCTACTAAATTGGTGCCTGTCGAAGGGCCTCCTCATTTTGTGATCTGCACACCTTCTCCTGCCATAGGCCCCAGCTTGGAGATGCTGGATGAATTGATAGAGGCCGGGCTTATGACGACCATGCCCTTTACAGTTGATCCACGGCCTGTAGATTTCGATAATTTGATGTGCACGACCGCTCAAAAAAAAGTATTCATGGATGTCCACAAGGACCAAACGGCTTTCGAAGAGAGGCTGGCGAAGCTCGGCCTCAGGGACAGCAGGGCTTTCACTTGTACCTGTTATTTGCCTGAAGTGGGGAATAGACCGATCCGCGGGACTGTCCTTGCCTGGTCCGAATCCTCAGCAGTAATTTTTGCGAATTCGGTCTTGGGCGCACGCACCCACAGAAACGGAGCCATCATTGATCTTTTGTGCAATATCCTAGGGAAAACCCCGCTTTTCGGACTGCTCGAAGATGATGGACGCCGTGCCCGCTGGCTCGTGGAGATCGATACGTCCATCTTGCCCAATCCTCAACTTCTGGGCGGAGCCATCGGCAGAACGGTAGGCGAAGAAGTCCCTTATCTTGTGGGTTTGGATAAATTCCTGGGAAATGAGTTGAGTGCCGAGGCTGAAGATTTTTTCAAAGATATGGGAGCAACCTGCGCAGCCATAGGGGCTGTCGGGCTTTTTCATGTGGAAAATCTCACACCTGAAGCGAGAGACCAGGGGCGCAAACTTTTGTTCGAAAATCACTGCCGCTACTTCATTGATGACCGGGAGCTCCAGCGAGTCAGGCAATCTTATGATGTGCTCTGGAAGACTGCGGCTGCGGTACCGAGACGATGTTTGATAGGGTGCCCTCATCTGAGCCTGCGGCAACTGCACTGGTGGACGGAACGTATCCATGATGTGCTCAGGGAGAAAGGGAAAAAAGAAGTGAGCATGGAGACTGTACTGTTCGCTGCCCCTGATGTGATGCATGAATTTCAGAATGATAGAAGCACCTATGAAAAATTGATGCTTACGGGCGTCAAGCTCAGCGCCATATGTGCCGAGACTTTTATGACGAACCCTCTTGTCGCGGAAGAACCCGTAATAACGAATTCGAACAAACTGAGAGCATACACGACAGCCAGGTTTTTTATCGATGATGAAATCCTGGATATCATCTCGGATGGCGAATTGAAAGGGAATTGTGCCTATGATCAAAACATATAACGGAAGGGTTATCCTGCCCGGAACGGCAAAGGGGCCGGCCCTTGTCACTCATCAAGGGTTCAATACTTTGGCCTCTTACTACAAGACACTTTCGGGAAATACGCAGAGAGCGATTTGTTCCGACCAGGACAACAAGGACCTCTACCAAAAAGATCTCACGGATAAAATCCTATGTCTCCCCAAAACGATCGGTTCTACATCGGCGGGTGCGACATGGGTTCAGATTGCGGAAATGGGGCTCGCTCCTAAAGCGCTCCTTTTTTCCGGACCTATCGACTCGCTTGCTGCTGCGGGTGTTGCGCTCGTCGATGTCTGGGTAGAGAAGCGGATCATCACTAT
>JAFGNQ010000323.1 GCA_016926925.1 Candidatus Aminicenantota bacterium | reverse complement strand
GGAATGGCGTGAAAAATCCGACTGGAGCGAAGACATCTCCAGCCATTTTCATCTCGCACCCTGTCAACCCACACAAAATGGAAGAGAACCGGTAAAAATAACTGACAGTTTGATTCTCATGTCTTGATAAAAGAGTGTCAGTGATTTTTATGAATGATTCAGGGAGTTGACTAATTGAGCCAATTCCATTATTTTGCCTATTCAGGAGCAAAGATCGGAATACCGAATTTATTGCTGAGGATTTATCTCCACCGATGAACGGTATGCAACACAGAAATAGAGTTGATGTTACAGAGCAAGAAACAAACACCACTTTTCTTAAAAGCCAGGGCTGATGATCGTTCGAGTTAAAATTCAGAAGAAAAAAAGCATAATAAGCAGGCTTGCTCTCCTCTTTTTCACAATCCTATGCCTGGCCCTGCTTCTGATTCTGAGCTTTCATCCAAAAACAAACTCCCCCCTTCAAGAACAGGATGTGCTCCAAAAAGAGGAGCCTATAGATGAGACCCCTCCGCTCAAAGAAAGCAAAGAGATCATCAAAAGAGGCGAGACGATATCTGACATACTCTCGAGATATAATTTTTCCTCGCAAGAAATTCACCAACTGAGAGAGGACGTTAAATCCGTTTATGATCTGGCGAAAATAAGAGCGGGACAGCGTCTTGTGCTCTTTTCATCTCCGGATGATGAAATCCTAACGATGGAATACGGCATCGATAAGGAAAGGTATCTTATGATCCGTAAGTCGGACGGAACTTATACGGCGGAGATAAATCGAATCCCTTATGTCGTCCAAACAGGGATGATTTGGGGATCCATCGAGGACAATCTCATCAATGCGATATCCCAAAAAAATGAGGGCGCCCAGCTTGCAATCCTTCTCGAAGAAATCTTTGCCTGGGATATCGACTTCTATGCGGATCTTCGTCAAGGAGACGCTTTCAAGATTATATTTGAAAAAAAACATCTCGAAGGCGAGTTTGCGGGCTATGGGAATATTCTGGCCGCTGAATTCATTAACCAGGGAAATGTGTACCGAGCCTTTTACTACGCCTATCCGGACACCCAAAAATCAGACTATTTTGATTACGAAGGAAAATCGCTTCGAAAGGAATTTCTCAAATCACCGATCTCAGGAGCCAGAATCACATCCCGATTCAGCCACAGCCGGCTCCATCCGATCAGGAAAGTTTGGCGTCCGCACTATGGCGTCGACTATGCCGCTCCGATCGGCACTCCCATCCGGGCCACAGCCGAAGGAACCGTCACATTTGCGGGTCGGAACGGGGCATCAGGACGAATGATCAGAATCCGCCACAAAAACGGATACGAGACGATGTATCTTCATCTAAGGCAGTTTGCACAAAATATTCGGCGGGGTGTCAAAGTTCAAAGCAGCCAAGTGATCGGATATGTCGGTGCCTCAGGCGAAGCAAATGGCCCTCATTTGGATTACAGAATAAAAAATAGAGGAAATTATCTCAATCCCTTGGCACACAGGTTCAAACCGGTCGAACCTCTCCGCCCGGAATTCCTGCAAGATTTTCAGAAAACAGCCGCCCGGCTGCTCTTATCCCTCGATGCCCCCCAAGTCATAGCGAGTTCCATCGCATCGGCTATGACACCTTAACAGCCCGGAGTCACTTTTTCGAGGGGGAGCCGCCTGATTTCGTGCTTCCGCCCGAAGAAGAGGAGACCCCTTTCGAACCCGAACTGAGCGAACCCGAGCTGCCTCCGGATGACACGGTTGCGGAGAATCCGGATCGAGAATTCGCAGCCGTCAAACTTCCTGCACGAATCCGGCCGGGAGAGGAGGCGATGACTCCTCTTGAGGAGAGATGAAGCTCCGGACAATGAACTTCGTTCGTCCGGCTGGAATAGCGAATAGTAACCCCGATCCCTCCGGCCATTTTGATATCGGGATTCCAATCTCTGAATCGCGCAGTGTATTTTGAAAACGAGGACTGGGAGCTTTCTACCTTAATTTGCTGACCGGCGGAGCGCCTTGCCCGGCCTGGATCCATATCGGAAATCTTCTCTCTATTGCCCATGAGCGGGGGAACGGTCTTCCCTACAGCCGGCCGGGCTTCCCCATGCGACCGAATCGATTCTAAAAAGCCTTCTTTCACCCAGGAGAGGATCGTGTTTCGGCGGAACTCGATAATGGCACCCCGATAAGGACTGCTGTCGGGTCGGAAGCTGTTGATCTTGTCCGGCTTCAGTCTGGAGAGGGCAGCTAAATTCAGGGCTTTCTCTTGAATTCCGACAGCATTGAGATCACACCGTTTGACGGCGATAACTTGATTCGGAATTTCATACAGCGCGCTTATCGCTCTTGGATCTTTTTCATCCATAAATTTGGCAGCGGCTTTGTAGGCCCCCTCCATTTTTCGGGGCAATTTGTAAGGAACGTCCGGTTTTTTAAGCTGGTCCTTAGAGATCGTGCGCCGGACATCACAGTTCTTTTGAGATGGGTCCATTCCCGGAAGGATCGGATAATAGGCATACGAGGTCCGGTACGAAGGATAGCCGAAATAGTCGAAATAGCCGTCTCCCATGTAAGCGCTAAAATACCAGTCGTAGATCGACCAGGGTCGCCACATGTATAACCCGGCAAAATAATCCCACATCACCCAGGCAGGTGCAAAAGCATCTCCGGGAATCCAGAGCCAGCCGATAGTCTTATCCCACACCCAAACGCCGAGATGGTACGGCACCCAACCCCAAGTTTCTTCAGGCACCCAGAAGAGTTGATGATCCACCTCGCACCACTGGCCGTACATGTAGGGCTGCCAACTACCCCATGTGGTGCGGTCATTGTCATAAGGCCGCCAGACATACCCGTAGAGAGAGTTCCAGCTCCATTCTCCGTACCGACTTCCGAATTTCTCTGCAAACCGAATGACGGCTTCGGGGTATTTGAAGATGGGCTTGGGAATGAATGTTTTTCCTCTGTGCATGGCCGAAAAATTTTCGTTCATGCACTCATTCCAAAGTTCGAAATCTTCATCTCTGGCATAAGCATCTCGAGTCATGCTGTTGTCCGGCAGAATGGTTATTGTCTCAGACTTTTTGATTTTTAATTCACGGGAGTTTTTTTCGTCCGTGCCGTGAAGAGCATAAGCTTTGCCTTCTATGATTTGAATATCCGTGCCGCCATCCTCTCTGCTATTCACAAGAGCAATGCAGTTGTGGCTGAGTTTGACGGCAACGTTTGGGGTGATGAATTGAAAAAGTTCCTTCCGACAATGACGCTTGTACATGATGTAGGCGTGCCCCTTTCGGAGCACAAAGTTTGTGATTTTCTTCCTCGAACTCAGGCTTTGGGCCAAGATTGTTTCAATCTTCATCTCTGAATTATGGTCGAGCCTGATGATTGTTCCGGTATCGAATTGCAGCTCGCATTTCCTGTTATCCGTTGTTAGGATTGTGTCGCCGGGGGCTAAAGGGAGGTTCAATACGGCAACTTCCGGTTTCACCTTGCCTTCCCTCAGGACAACAGCATCATTGCCGTCAAATTTCACTTCGGTGTAGCTGATATGTCCAAAATAAATATCCAGGTCCGGAGCCGGTGTGTATGCGTACCGGGAATCTGAAAAGAGAAGGGGCGTCAGAAGAAGGACGGAAACGAGATAAAAAGCAAAGATGATGTTTTTTGTCTTCATCGTCTCCCTCCCCTGACAAAAAAAAAGGGCTCCTTCCGAGCCCTTATCCAAAGTATCTTAAAAACGTGTCATTTCTTCTTGACTCGGGTTCCCGAGCCGCTACTGGACTTACCACTGGAAGCAGTGCCTCGAGAACCGGAGGAGCCGGTCTTGCTGACGGTAGAGCCTCGCGAGCTGGAACTTCCGCGCTTGACGACACGGCGAGTTCCGGACCTGACAGTCCCTTTTCGGATCTGTCCTTTGGTGATGCGCGATCTTCCGTAGTTCGAATACCCTCCACCGGGATAGTAGTAGCTATAATAGGGATAATAATAGGATCCCCATGCATAGGGGGAATAATAATAACTCCAGTAGAAAGGATGATACCAGGGTCCCCAAGAGAAACCCCAATAAAAAGGACTCAACCAAAGTCCCATCCCGAAAGGAAACCAATAGTTGGCATAAGCATAAGGACTTTCGTCATAATAAGGAGATTCGTAGTAGTTATCGTAGTACTCATCGGGCTCGACAACCACTCGCTTCCCCGTGAGTTGCGGGTCGATCATCACGCAGCTCGTTACAAAAGCCAAAGCCATGAAAATAATGATGAGTTTTTTCATTTTCCAATCTCCTTTTATACATCTTATTATATAGCAAACTTTATGCCAAGTAAAACCAGAGAAAAGGTGTCAACTTTTAAGTGGCGGATTGTCATATATAGTGGGCACATGTATCTTTTTGAGACAAAAGTAAGGAGAGCCATAACACAGAGGTTGACATTATTTCAAAAAAAAAATTAGAATGATCAAGTTCCTTAATATAATCTTTGATGGAGGATCGAATGAAAGTTACCCTGAGTGTGTTGAAGGCCGATATTGGCAGTATCGGCGGTCATATAGTTCCCAGTCAAGCCATCATAAATGAAGTCAAAACGTTCGTCAAGGAGAACGGCAAAAGCTTCCTTATCGATTTCTATGTGAGCCATACGGGAGACGACATCGCCATTCTGTGCTCACACGAAAGAGGCACAGGTGATGAGAAAATCCACAAACTAGCCTGGGACGCCTTCCTGGCAGGAACGGCTGTCGCAAAAAAGCAAGGCCTCTACGGCGCAGGACAGGATCTGCTGAAGGATGCCTTCAGTGGAAATATCAAGGGAATGGGCCCTGCTGTTGCCGAGATGGAATTCGAAGAGCGACCGAACGAGCCCTTTGTCTTTTTCGCTGCCGATAAAACGGATCCCGGGGCTTACAACCTTCCGTTTTATCTCGGTTTTGCCGATCCGATGTACTGTGCGGGCTTAATCTTAAGTCCGAAAATGAGTCAAGGCTTCATATTCCGTATCATAGACGTCGAGTATACGGAGAAGGACAAGACCATTGATCTCAACGTACCCGAAGATCTCTATGATATCGCGGCTCTGCTGCGGGACAACGAGCGTTATGTAATCGAGAGCATCTATTCACGCAACACAGGAAGCCAAGCGGTCGTCATCTCCACTACCCGACTGCACAACATCGCAGGTAAATACACAGGAAAGGATGACCCTGTCGCACTGGTGCGCGTGCAGGGCGAATTTCCGGCAACTGGAGAAGTCCTGGCACCCTTCCAGATCGGTCACCTTGTAGCGGGATTCATGAGAGGAAGCCATACCGGTCCTCTTATGCCCTGCAAGCTGAATACAACCATTTCCTATTTTGACGGCCCTCCTGTCGTTACGGGCGCCGCCTTCTGCATCAAAGACGGAAAGCTGACCGAACCGGCCGATGT
>JAFGNQ010000322.1 GCA_016926925.1 Candidatus Aminicenantota bacterium | reverse complement strand
TCTTGCTCATAGCTGCTCCTCCTTAATCTCATTATAGAGCAGCTTTACCACTTATGCACCTGTCCAGTTTTCCCAGACCAGCTCTCACATCCGTATAGCCGGCTCAATTCATGATATCGGGAAACTGTCAATTCCTGCTGAGATATTGTCGAAGCCTTCCAAACTATCGGGAATCGAGTTTTCGTTGATTAAAGAACACGCCCTGCAAGGGTATGAGATTCTGAAGGACGTGGAATCGTCGTGGCCCCTGGCAGAGATTGTTTATCAGCACCATGAACGGATGGATGGTTCAGGTTATCCAAGAAATCTGAAAGGGGAAGAGATTCTCATAGAGGCCCGTATCCTCGCCGTGGCCGATGTTGTGGAAGCGATGGCCTCCCATCGGCCCTATCGTCCCAGTTTGGGAATCAATGCAGCATTGGATGAAATTGAGAAGAATAAAGGAACCCTTTACGATGCAGGTGTGGTAGATGCCTGTATGAGTTTGTTTCGGGAAAAAGGTTATAAACTTGAGGGAGCATGATTCCAAACGGTAATCCTCACCGAATTTATGACCTGAAAAATGTTGCCTGGTCGGTGGCGTCGAGGTCAGACCATGTTCCACCGACACCGCCCGGCAAATCATTTGACTTTATATGCCCGCAGTGCGATTGACTGCTTATGCAGTTGGAGAATCGGAGTGATTGAAATAATCAATGAAAGGCAGGGAAAAATGCTTCAGCGTACTATCGATAAAATTGAAGAACGGCTGCGAAAAACCGAATCGCTTAACAAGGAAAACAAGACCGAGTTGCTCGACCTCGTCTCCACACTGAAGGCTGAAATTGCCGATCTCTGTAGAACGCACCATGAACATGCGGAAAGTGTCGCCGGGTTTGCCGATCTATCAACCCACGAGGCCACACGCCGGGAAAAGGATTCCGAACTCCTAAAATTGTCGATTGAAGGTTTGGGCTCATCCGTTCGGGGCTTCGAATCATCTCATCCGAATTTGGTTCGCGTCGTTAATGACATCTCCACCATGCTCTCCAATCTTGGGATATGATATCAAGCGAGATATGCAGGAAATGCGCTGAATGTTGCAAGAATTACCCCTATATCAGATTATCTCAAAATGAAGTTCGTGAGTTGGAAAATCTGACCGGATTGACATTTGTTCTGTTTGCGATCCCAAAGAGCGAAGGCGTCGAAGAATATTTCATGCAATTCAAGGAAAACGGGGATTGTTTTTTCTTGAATGAGAACAATGGCGACTATTCCTGTAGCGCATACGAAGCAAGATCGGAAATTTGCAGAAAATATCCATCGACCCCCAGCGAGAATCAGGTATGTGAAGCGAACAGGAAAATGATTCTGCGTTCCCTTAAGTTTGATAAGCAGCCCAAAAGAAAGCCTTGATAGAACAGTACTGCGAACCAATATTTAAGGAAGCGCCATCCCAAGATTAGAATTTTGTTGCGCCGCGTACAAGGGAGATGAATATGCCTATGAATGAGGTGAAAACACCATTGGAGGATTTCAAGGAGAGGTTCCGTGCGCTGCTTGCTCCCGGAGATGCGCAGAAAAAAAAGGGCGCCTTGCCCCCCAAGACCCATTTCAGCATCTGGTATTTCCTGATCGCCTTACTTTTGATGACCTATTTGCAACAGCACTTTTTTTCTCAGAAAGTTGAAACGATTCCCTACAGCCAGTTCAAACAGAACCTTGTCGCCGGCAACGTGACAAAATTGATTATCAGTCCGCAAAATATCAATGGAACGATCAGAGGCGCTGAAAAAAAGCCGGAGCAGGCATTTATTACCCTTCGGGTGGATGATCCCAATCTGGTAAAAGAACTTGACGAACATAAGATAGATTACTCGGGACACTATGAGAGTAAATTGCTGAGCAGCATTCTTTACTGGGTTCTCCCCCTCGGCATTATGTTTCTGATCTGGCGGTTTGCCATGAAAAAGATGGGGCCGGGGATGGGCGTGATGTCCTTCAGCAAGAGCAAGGCCAAGCTTTTTGCCGAGAATGAGACGATGGTGACCTTCGCCGATGTGGCGGGCATCGATGAGGCCAAAGAAGAGCTCCAGGAAGTCGTCGAGTTTTTGAAGAATCCGGCTAAATTCCAGAAACTGGGAGGGAGGATCCCCAAAGGGGTGCTGCTGGTCGGCCCGCCGGGAACCGGAAAAACCCTGCTTGCCAAAGCGGTGGCCGGAGAGGCTAAAGTGCCTTTCTTCAGCATCAGCGGCTCCGAGTTTGTGGAGATGTTCGTTGGTGTAGGGGCGTCGCGCGTTCGCGACCTTTTCGCTCAAGCCGCCAGTCAGGCCCCCTGCATCATCTTCATCGATGAACTGGACGCGCTGGGGAAAGCCCGGGGAGTGAATGCCTTTGGTGGGAATGATGAACGAGAGCAGACGCTCAATCAACTCCTGGTGGAGATGGATGGATTCGAGTCAAATAAAGGGGTCATCATCATGTCCGCCACGAACAGGCCGGAAATACTCGATCCCGCCCTGCTGCGTCCGGGAAGGTTCGATCGGCAGGTTCTGCTGGACCGTCCGGATATAGACGGGCGGGAAGCGATCATGAAGATCCATTCGAGGAAAGTCCTTTTGGGTCCCGACGTTGATCTCCGGAAGATCGCCGGTCTTGTCCCTGGCTTTGCGGGGGCGGATCTGGCGAACCTCGTCAATGAGGCGGCCCTGCTCGCGGCCCGCAAAGACAAGGAATCGGTCGGTGCGGCGGACTTCGATGCGGCTATTGACCGGGTTGTGGGCGGTCTGGAGAAAAAGAACCGTGTGATGAACCCGCAGGAGAAAGAAATTGTGGCCTTTCATGAGTCCGGACATGCCATTGTGGCTGAATCCGT
>JAFGNQ010000321.1 GCA_016926925.1 Candidatus Aminicenantota bacterium | reverse complement strand
TTTCCCAAAATTGATCGAGCGCTCAATCAAATTACCATGATTGGGGACATCTGTCAAGCTAAATCTCAATGGAATTCATAAGAGTGTTTCATCTTTTTTTTGGCATCGCTTCTAAATTCAGGCTATTATTCAGGTTTCAGGCCTTTATCCATTGATTATCTTTTTAACATGTGCTAAAGATTTAAACTCAATAACAGTGAATCTGGATAATTCATAAAAAACCGATAAATGCCCCTTAAAACAATCGGAAAATTTCTTCTGTTAATCGCCACAATCTATGTCTTTATCCTCTCCATACAGTTGATGGGCGTCGCATTCAAGCTCATGGGAGAAGGATTTGCCCAGGCTTTGATAAAAACGACTTCAAATCCTATAGTTGGGCTGCTGATTGGAGTTTTGGTGACGAGCATAATCCAAAGCTCTTCGACGACGACATCCATAACCGTTGGATTCGTTGCAGGAGGCGTGCTGACTCTTCAGGGCGCAATCCCGATTATTATGGGGGCCAACATCGGAACAACAATCACAAGCGCTATCGTTTCAATGGGCCATGTTACGAGAAAACATGAGTTCCAGAGGGCGTTTGCGGCTGCCACCGTACATGAGTTTTTCAATATCATAACGGTAGTCATACTGTTCCCCATCGAAATGACAACTCACATTCTGGAAAAAACCGCCACAGTGTTGAGCAATACCTTCGTTGGTATTGGCGGAATTCAATTTTTAAGTCCTCTGAAATTGATCACAAAGCCCATCATAGATTATGCGACAAGGTTAATCTCGATCCCCATACTCATAACGATATTAGCGCTGGTTCTGCTGTTCTTTGCGCTTGTTAATATCGTAAAAATTATGAGGTCGCTCGTTTTGGGAAAAATCGAGGTTTTTCTTGATAAATACTTATTTAAAAATGATTTGACCGCCTTTCTTCTCGCACTCTTCGTAACCGCTGTTATCCAAAGCAGTTCCATCACGACTTCTCTCATTGTACCTCTGGTAGGAGCAGGTCTTCTTACCGTCAGGAAAATTTTCCCTTATACTCTAGGTGCCAATGTTGGAACTACGGTGACGGCCATGCTGGCAGCGTTTGCCACCTTGAATCCGATTGCCATCACCGTGGCTTTCACGCATTTTCTGTTTAACGTATTCGGCATTATTATCGTATATCCCTTTAAATCCATCCCTATTTGGCTGGCTGAAAATTTCTCAAAAATAACGGCCAAATCTAAAAAAAACACGTTGGTTTTTCTCATTATTTATTTTCTCTTATACCTGAGTCCGTTAGTTTATTTTCTATTTTTTAAATAAAGGACTTTGTTTAAGTTTGTAGCTTGAAATATAAACGGATTGCGATTACGGCGGATGTGCTGTGGCGGCCATTGAGTTGGGACCTCCCACCACAAACAGGCGGCAATAATGTTAAGACAGTAAGATCCATGAGTTGGGTTGGGTCGGCACCCAATGGCTGAAAAATGCCGGTAAGATGAAATTAAGTTTTTTAAATATGGGTAGTAACGGATTAATAAATAAGATAGGCTAGAAACAGGGGATTAGAAATGTTTAAAAAAATATTCGCCATTTGGAAAAGAGAAGGATTATTGAAGCAAGCCTTGGAATGTACTGAGCGGATGTTTGTACTCGTTTCCAAGAACTTCGATATCGCGACGGAAGAGCTCATCGAAAACCTGGATATCAAACGGGCAAAAATTTATTCCACCGATCAAAAGATCAACATATACGAACAGGAAGTCCGGCGAAAGGTCTTGGAACATCTAACCATCAATCCCAAACAGGATTTGAGCTCGTCCCTTATTTTGATTACCGTGGTCAAAGATTTGGAACGGATAGGAGACTACGTGAAAAATATCATCGAGCTGTCCCATCACTATCCTAAGAAACTTCCTGTTAATGACTATTCGAAGGAGCTGATCGCAATCCGATCCAAGCTTGGTCAAATACTGAAAGATTCTCTGAATGTTTTCAAAAATGCGGATGTCACAAAAGCCAAAGAATACTACGAGTATTACAGGGAGGTGACAGAGAGAACCGACAGTATGATCATCCACTTGCTCGAGGAAAATAAACTGAATACGCGAGAAGCCATAGTCTACACACTTTTTGCCAGGTATCTTAAAAGAATCGCGGCTCATCTGGCCAACGTCTTAACGACGGTCATCAATCCTTTCCACCTCGTCGGATACAAATTCGAAAACAACCAAATCACTGAAGAAATTGAGGGGTGAACGACGCTCTTTATTCCACGAACTTAGCGTTCGAGCTCAGAGTTTGAGAAAGCCTTTTCCTAGAGAAAAAGCCTTTCCGATGAGCTCACCTACACCGTAATAGTCCCTGACTTCCGGAGCATAGAGAATCGGCTTGATTTTTTTTATGTCCGGCATTCCGGACTCGTCCAGCACCGTGGGATCGGCTTTGACGTCAAGGATCTCACCGACAAACTGGGTGTGCAGGCCGATTTCAACGACATGGAGCAATCGGCATTCCAGAACAAGCAGAAATTCCTGAATGTACGGAGCATCGACAAGGTCGCTCTTTATCGAATGGAGTCCGACTGCAGCTAGTTTGTCCACAGTCTTCCCGGAGGCGATTCCGAAGTAATCGGCCACCTTGGCGTGCGCTTCGGATGGGATGTTGATGGTGAAGGCTCTCCGTTCCTGGATATTCCGGTAGGTGTAGGTGGCCTTTCTGAGTGAAACAGCCACACAAGGCGGCCGTGAGCAGCAGATTCCTCCCCAAGCGGCCGTCATGACGTTCGGTTTTCCATGTTCGTCGAAAGTCCCCACAATAAAAACCGGTGCGGGGTAGACAATTGTCTTGGCTCCTAAGGATGTCTTCATCCCGTTTCTCCTGCAAGCGAATCGGATTTTCTGTACGGCTTTGCGCCGATTCAGAAACGAACAGTGACTCCCAATACGGAATTCAAGCTGGCGATCTTATCGGGGTCGGCAAAAATCACGGCATAGCGGACATCCAGTCGAATTCCCAGTCTGTCGGTGATGAAATAAACCAAACCCGCTCCGAAATCGGCCATGGGATCTACCTTGGACTCAGGGGCTTCTACCGCAATCTCAAATCCATATGCAGAAAAATAAGTTGCCTCCTTCGTCTGGATCCTATCGATTCCCCCGCCGGCAACAAGATAGGGTTTCAAATTCCCGATCGAAAACCGGCAGATCAAATTCAATGTCAGGGAGTAATGCTTGGCCGTATCCAGCTCGACGGTATCCTGATCCGAAGGATCGGTGAGCTTTACCTTTGAGGACAGCACATATCGAGCGTCCGCTTCCAATCCCAAATTTTTCGTAACAAAGAAGGCGACAGATGTCCCGAACGCCATGGGGGTATGTGCGGGAGTGACGGGAAAATCATTCTCCCCCAAAACATAGTCCTCATTTGCACCGTACGCGAAAACATGCTGGGTTCCCCCGAATAGGGTGAGTTGGAATTTTTGAGCTTCTGAATTCTGCGCCAGCATCAGGAGGGCGAGCGCCGATAAAATGGCTACCCCAGTGTGTTTGAATGGAGATGAGTGCTGTTTCATTGTCCGCTTGGTTGAATTATACGCGTTCTTACCTCTAAAATGGAAGCCTGAATTATTCATAAAAACCACTGACACTCTTTTTTTAAGAAAAAGAAATCTCATTGTCAGTGCTTTTTCCCCTCCGGGCGAGCCGATCTTGCCACAAAGCCTTCTTTGCAGCCTATTCGCGGTAGTTCACTACAGCTTCATGGGCTGCTTCCTTGCCTTTGCATCAACCTCGACTCGTGACTAATCCAGGTTTCTGAATTATTCACCGCATCAGCTTTGCTTCAAGCTATTGCTAGTGTCTCTCTTCAAGGAAAAAAAGGTCTGCAGCACTCTTCATCCATTTTCCGCTCCGGCAGCACCACCTGTGAACCTCGACTCCAAGGGGCTTGGCTTGAGCTCCTTGGAGGCGCTCTTTGAAAGAAGGGAATTTTTCTTCATCGCCCATATTCCGATCATAGTCGGAAATAAAGCGCAGGATCATCTCCGGCCCCAATTCGTAGGAATGAACTTCGACGGTCACCACATCGCCGTCGACATGGGTGTTTTCGATACGGAAAAGGACCGGCCGAAAATGAAAGCCGAAGTAGCGCGTGCACTTGCTCGCCCCTATGAGCATCCCGGGATCAGCAACCCATATTTTATCCTTGAGCTTTTTCATCTTGGACAGGACTTTTTCCAGTCGCGGTTTTTTCGAGTCTTCAGGAACGGGAGCATTTTCCCAATCATCCAAGAGAGTGCTCCTTTCACGCGCAGTGCTGAAAGAGCTTATGAAGTTGTAGTCTTCATAAAAGGCGGCGATCTCCACGGGGGCCACCGTCTGTTTGGAACCATCAACCAGGGACAGCCCCATTATCGCAGTCATCGATAGGCTGAACGCAAAAAGTCCGAATCGAAGTACCCTCATCACCCTTCTCCTGTCTCTCATCTTCGAATTCTTAAACTCGCAACGGTGCAGGTTCGTTTCAAAATGTTAGATGTGCAGAAATTTAGGCATCAAGATAGAGCTAATTTGCAGATAAGAAACAGCGGGAACGAGGTCTGCTACTCTTTCTTCGCTTTACCAGCGGCTTTGCCTACCCAGATTGTGGCAATGACGGCGATAACGGTTACGACAACCGCATAGACGAGCATAGGAATAATTCCTTCAGCGGTCCCGAATACTTTTTTGAAAATGGCCTGTATCGCCCCGTTCCAAGCCAGGGCGGCGATAAGGCCGAAGGCCGCCGTAATCAATGCCGCGAGTTTTTCGATCACATCCCCTTTCACGCAAATCACCCCCTTTGTTCTATGAACCTGAATTATTTAATGTTTATCAAATGGGATATTCTTTGACAAGAAAAATTTGGGATTTTGCGGCCCTTATGGGAATTGAAATGATTCGGTTTCCGAAGTTGACAGATAGCTGCCCTTGTGTTATCTTGTTCAAAATGAATAATTTAAGATGTGAAAAGATAAAGAGAAGCGCCGATGATAAAAAAATCCAACGTCTTCATTCCGGCCACGACCTGGATCCTCTTATGCAGCACATGTATGGGCTGGCAATCCCATACCAAAGAGGACATGTTTGAACACTTCTTTAGAAAAAAAAGCGTGACCATAGCCGTCATGGACTCCGGATTGGGCGGTCTTTCCATCATGGCTGATGCCGTCGAAAGGATGAGGGAGGCAAAAGTGTTCTCGGAAGTGCGCTTTGTCTTTTTCAATGCGCTCTTTTCCAACGAAGGAGGATATAACGGTTTACGCAGCAGGAAAGAAAAGATTCGGGTTTTTAACAGCGCCCTGCAGGGCTTGGAGAAACAGTACCGCCCGGATCTGATTCTTATCGGATGCAACACTCTGTCTGCTCTCTATAATGACACGGCATTCTCCCGCCAAGCGCAAATTCCCGTGAAGGGTATCATCGACGCCGGTGTCGAGCTGATTGCTCAACACTTGAGAGCATCTCCCGTGGCAAAAGTCTTGTTGTTCGCAACCCAGACAACCATTAGTGAAAAGATCTATGAGGACGAGCTGGCTCAGAGAGGATTTTTACGTGAGAGGATTGTATCGGAGGCATGTCCGGACCTCGTTCCTTATATCGAGAAAGGCCCCCACAGCGACGAAACGGAAATGCTGATTTATGCTTATGTGGATGAAGCTCTCCAAAAGTCGGGGAATCTTGGATCCGCTCTCTATGTCAGTTTCAACTGCACTCATTACGGCTATTCGCTGGAACTCTGGAAGAAAGCTTTCCGAAGTCTGGGCACAGAACCACTGGGTTATCTCAATCCCAATTTCAAGATGAATGATTTTCTTTTCACGGTCCAAAAAAGCAGCCGTTTTCCGGAGACGCACATCTCTGCCGATGTGGTCTCTATGGTCCCTATAGACAAAGAAAGAATCGACTCGATCGGAAACTGGATTAAGGAGTTATCTCCACAAACCGCGGCTGCGCTGAAAAACTACTCATACAAAGAAAACCTTTTCGAATGGAAGACATTCGTGACAGGGAACAGATAAGCGTCCGTCTCAATCAAGAATCTGAACACCCTGATTTCCTTTGACGATACGACCTATGTCCCAGGCCTTCATTCCCCTCTCTGCAAAGTGAGAAAGCGCCCGGGATACACTGCGTGGATCGATGACGATCACCATGCCCACACCCATATTAAACGTGCGGAACATCTCCCGGTCGGCGATCCGGCCGTGCTGCTGAATTTTCTTGAAAATCGAGAGAATCGGCCACGAGCCTTTTTGCACGACAGCGGATAATCCATCAGGCAGCACGCGTGGAATGTTCTCATAAAAACCACCGCCGGTGATGTGGGCCATGGCTTTTATGTGGATCTTTCTCAAGGCATCCAGGATGGGACGCACGTAAATTCGGGTCGGCCTCAAGAGTTCTTGTCCGAGTTTTCCTCTCAATTCTTGCTGGTCGAACACTTTGCGGACCAGAGAGAAGCCGTTGCTGTGGACACCGGTCGAGGCCAGGCCCAGGACTCTATCTCCGCTCCTGCACGACAGGCCGTCGATGATTTTTTCCTCGCTGACGATTCCGACACAGAATCCTGCCAGGTCAAAGGTTCCCTTCCGGTACAATCCCGGAAGCTCTGCCGTCTCTCCGCCTATGAGGACGCATCCGCTCTCGACACAGCCGCGTGAAATCCCCTTCATCAGCCCGAGCAGCTTTTCTCTCTCCAATTTTCCGCAGGCGATGTAATCGAGAAAAAACAGGGGTTCGGCACCGGTGACGACTACATCGTTGACACACATCGCCACCAGGTCGATTCCAATGGTATCGTACTTTTTTCGCAGTTCGGCCAACAAGAGTTTCGTGCCCACGCCGTCCGTAGACGAAACCAGCACGGGTTTCTTGACAGTCCTGAGATGCGGCTTGAAAAACCCGCTGAATCCCCCGTAGCGACCGAAGACTTCAGGACGACCGGTCTTTTCCAGGAGGGGTTTGATTCTCTTCACGAATTCATCGGCTTTATCGATGTCGACACCCGCTTTTTTGTATGTTAAAGAAGTCATGGCTTTTCCGTTCAGCTTCTTATACCACCCCCCGAACCTCAAGTCAACGTCCGTAAAGCAAAGGCTCGGCAGACATCTCGATTTCAGCGATGATCTTAAATCCAAAGACCGTGAGGAGGTACTCGTCACAGTTCGTTTTCGTCGAAGACCCCCCCACCAACCACCATGCGACTCAAACGAACCGTGACTCGCACCGGCTTGGCTTATTCCGGTAAACGGTGCTCACTGCAGCAGAATGCGATAGCCTCTTAACCACCTTGGGACTCATACTGACACCGATTCGCTCCTTCTGATGTTTTCAAAGGCGATCACGGAAACGGAGACCCATCCCAAGACACGCAAAGGTTGATCTCGAATCGGATGACGTAGAAAAAAAATTCCCATTGATGTAACCTTTTTTTAAAAGGCCGGTCTTAATGAATGACACCAAAAACAATGAAAGTCGAGTGCTCATGATATCCGACAACCGAATAATGGAAGAGGTCAGAGAAGGCAAGGTCGAGAAATTGGCTGTATTGTTCGAGAAACACCACATCAAGCTCTTCAACTTTTTCCTTCGCCTGACCGGCAACAGAGGAGCCAGCGAAGATCTTGTCCAGGAGGTCTTCCTGCGTATCCTCAAGTACCGAAAGACCTTCAGAGGCCAGAGCAAATTCACCGTTTGGATGTACCAAATCGCCCGGAATGCGCATATCGATTTCCTGCGCAAGGGAAAAGACGAACTCCCTCTGGAAGACCAATGGAAGGAAGTCACCGGGCCTGAGCCTTCACCTCCCGCGCAGCTGGAACGGGGTCAGGATATCGACATGGTGCGCCAGGCACTGGCGCAACTGCCATTGAAAAAAAGGGAAGTACTGGTGCTGAGCCGGTTTCAAGAACTGAAATACAGGGAAATCGCGGATTTGCTGGGTTGCCAGATCGGGACCGTCAAGGCGCACGTGCACCGTGCCATAAAGGAACTGGGCAGGATCTACGGTGAACTGTCCGGAGGAGCAGTCTCATGAAATGTGAAAGAATAAAAGAACAATTTCCGGAATTTCTTACCGGTGAAATCGATCAAAAATTTAAAGCGGCTGTTCAGGACCATTTGGCTGTCTGCGATTCCTGCAGAGAGGAATTGGAGAGCCTGAGCGCGGTTTGGACCAAGCTGGGGGTGATACCAGAAGAACAGCCCGGGAGTGAAATGCGAACCCGATTTTATACGATGCTCGAGGCATACAAACAGGGCATGGAACAGGAAGAGCGGCCTTTCCGTCTCAAGAAGTTTGTCGATGGTCTTTTCGATCGAATCTGGCCACGGCGTCCCGCCTTTCAGTTTTCATTGACTCTTATCTTCCTGATCGTAGGCTTGGCGACCGGCTATCTCATCACCGTTAAAGGCCGGAGTGCCACTGAAATCGCCCTGCTCAAACAGGAAGTCACCGATATGCGACAAACCCTGGCGGTCTCGCTGCTCGACAGGCCTTCAGCCAGCGATCGCTTGCAAGGAGTGAGCATGAGCTCCGGAATGGACAGCCCCAGTGCAAAAATCTTGGATGCCCTCCTCGACACCCTGGACAATGACCCGAACGTCAACGTCCGCATGGCAGCGGTCGACGCTCTGTATCTGTTCCATGGTCACCCCGGCGTCAAGCAGGGATTGATCCGTTCTCTGTCCAATCAGACATCGCCTCTGGTCCAAGTCGCCCTCATCGACCTCATCGTCAGCTTGCAAGAGCGGCGCGCCGTCGAAGCCCTCAGAACGCTCATCCGTGATAATGAGATCTCTCCCGAAGTCAGGGATCACGCCGAGCAGAGATTGCAGGAATTGAGCTTTTAAGAGGAGGAGAAAAATGAGAAGGATAGGGACAGCAATCTTCGTTATCTGCTTGGCAGCGGTTTTGACCTGGAGCACGGACAGGTTGAGATTCGAAGAAAAAGAAACAATAGAGCGAACACTCTCATTTCAGGATTCGGCAATGACGCGAGAGGTTCAGGTCGACAATATTTTCGGAGCTATTTCAGTGGAAGGGCACGGCGGACAGGAGGTTCGGTTGACCGTCCATAAAACCATAAAGGCAAGAACCCAGGACAAGGTCGCGATAGCCCGCCGGCAGGTGACATTGGATATAACAGAGGATGGGAACACCATCGATCTCTACGTGAACGGTCCTTTCCGCTGTCAAAACAGGAGAAAAGGCCGGCGCTGCAATCACGATCCCGGCTATCAGGTGCATTACAACTTTATTCTGAAA
>JAFGNQ010000320.1 GCA_016926925.1 Candidatus Aminicenantota bacterium | reverse complement strand
TTCACATATCCGCGCTCTAATCCGACTATATTAACCTCATGCCTGCAGGGTAATTGAGTAATAACAAGCAGGCTTTCGGGTACCTCCCACACGGTAATGCTTTTCCTCTCATGGCATTCAATAATGCCCCTCTCCTGAGCTAATAAAGCTGTGCTGACAAAGAAAAAAATGGGGACAACAAAAAGGTATTTCATAATCCCTCCGAATTTTTTTAATCCCTGGCGTTCCAACACGAATTCCGTTACTGAAAAAGGTTGAAAATTACGCCAGGTTGTTAGAAACTGTCGAAAATTCTCAAAAGATACACATCGTCATTATCGTCAGGCCATTCAGGATACTTATCGTCTATAGCCATAAAATACTATAGAGACTATTAGTACTGCATTGGAGGTATCGATGCAGACTATGCGGATGGAGATAGGCACAAGAATACGGGAACTAAGAAAAGCGCGGGGATGGTCTCAGGAGAAATTGGGAGAAATGGCCGATCTTCATCCGACATATATCGGTGGGATTGAAAGAGGCGAAAGGAATGTTGCACTTGAAAATCTAGCAAATCTGGCGGCGGCTTTTGGATTAACATTGTCTCAGTTATTCGATTTCGAAAAGGGCGGTAAATCCCAGCGGGATGTTGTTAAGGCCAACCTCATCGCGCTGCTTCGAAAAAGGGATGAAAGGGAGTTGAGGCTTTTTCTCAAGATGGTCGAAGCTGTCGATGAATGGAAACAGGCGGCAAAAGGATAGACCCAAGCTATAGCAATTGGATTCGGAGGCCGCAGGCCCCCCACTCCAAAATCACTTTACTTCCGGATGAGATCAATATCCGGATGGCACTCCTGCCAACGGCTGTCAAACTCTTCATGAATCAGCGTCCATGCGCAATGCGAGGTTTTCTTTATAAGAAGCTCCGTTTGTATCAGGCGCATTTCCGGCGCTTCCTCTACAATATCGTGGAGGAGCCGGAGTCCATCGGCGATATCGTGGAGTTGAAATAATTCTTCCCTAGAAATGGGAATAGACGGTTCGCTACCCTTTTGGCTTTTTCTCGATACCGGTACAGTCTTTTTCATCTCCTACCGCCTTTCACCATCGTTCTCTCGATCTTGCTCAGCCAGTCATGAAGGCGAGTGAGATTCGATACGGTTTCTTCGAGGATGCCGACGAAATGGTTGGCAGGCTCCGAAAGATAGCAAACGGTTGCATCTCGAATTTGCAGCGGGATCTGATCCAAGTCATGGATGGGCTCCATGATTCCCGGCGATTGGTGTCGGCATTCATTTAGGCGGATTTCAGAATCCGGGCTTGATTCCGTTTTATTAGATTCTTTAGGCGGAGATTTATGTAAAATTGGTTCAGCCATGCGTTCCTCCTGTGTAGGAATGCGCGGTTAGGGTCCGTCCGGTGCTATCAACACCTGGCGGATCCGCTCCATGCGGGTTATTTTTTCATCTTCTTTTTTAACACGTTCTTTTTAGGTCCGGCATTGACAACCACTTTCACAACTTCGGTTGTTTCTTTTGGTGATTCGATTACCTTTGCATAAACTTTCGTCGGAAGTCGGTTCTCGATTGCCTCCAAAACAATGCTTGTCATATCTGTTCCACATTCTGTCGCATATAGCTTCAAACGCTTGTGGATATCATCCGGCATATTCATCATGAATTTTTTCACAGTATCGTATATATATCTTAATATCTATACTTCTTCAAGCAAATTCTTTTGGAGGCAGAAAAGACCGGTTAGAAAGATTTTGACAGGCTTTTATCTCATAATGGAACAAAAGGCTGTATGGGAAAATTTTTAATCCTGTGCATTTGGCGGTTGGGTCCCCCTAAAAAAGAAGCCGTCCCAACCTCTCGAATCTTCTCCCTATCCCCCAAATTCATTAGCCGGAATTTCAGGTCATTTTTTTTAATCGTGAATTTTGGTTGTGTATAGGGTACGAAAGGAGCGTTTTTGCCACGATATGACGGGTTAAGTACTTTAAACTCAATGGGCACAACGCTTGTCATGAGATTCATAATAAGCGCCTGCCAGTTCGATTCGTCCCAGAAAAGGCCGGAATCGCCCTTGTGGGGAATGATGTGGTCCACAACAGTCGCGGCTTTCAGGATTCTCTCACCATGGCATTCGACGCACAGCGGGTTTCGCCTCAGGTATTCCTTTCTGGCAACTCGCCATTTTGAACCATACCCTCTATTTGCGGCAGAGCCTCGCCGCCCCCGCTCATCAGCTTCTCGTTGCACCTGAATCTGGTGATCTTCACACCGGCCGTCGCGCGTTTCTACCAGAACCTTACATCCGGGATAACTGCACGGATGCGGCGCAGCGTGGGGCATCAGGAGTATTTCCTTTTGCGGACGATCTCTCTGACTATTTCTTCTGCCCGGGCTTTGTCCAGATGGTTTCTTCCGGGCAGTGCCGTGTGATCCGACTCTGCCACCCTCCGCTGGCAATCTTTGCATGTGCAGAGAATCCAGGATGGCCCGTTCAGATCTTCTCCCAGCAAGTGCCCAAGTCCTTCGGTGATGCAGTCGAACTCCGGCTGGATGATTTGATAGATCTTTGTCGACAGGCGATTGCTTTTTCCCAAAAGAGCGCCCAGTTGGCTTAATTTCCGGAAGGCGAACGCGGGTACGCGGATAGTCTTCCCTTCCGGCGTAATAAGAGGATGCCCCCATTCCGGGACTACAGGGAGATATTGAGACAATGCAGTGGCTTGAATCACTGGTTAAGCTATTCCAGGCAGCATGAAACAGGTTGTCCGATCAGGGGATCCTGATCGCAAACAAATATCATTATAAGACAACACTGCCGCTATCTAAATGCAAACAAATTATTTAGCGTGAAACAAGGAGAAACATATTGAACAAGATCGGCATCACAGCTTCATCCGAAAAAGCACAATTCTTTAGCCGCTTTTATAGCCAAAAGAAGGATAAACCATTTCCTGCGCCGTAACTGCTGATGGCTTATCCATCGCAATCGAATAATAAAGCAAACATCCATCATCAGCAGGCTGATATTGTAACTCCAGCCTGCTCTCATCGAGTGACGCAATATCTGTACCTTAAAAAAACAATGCCAACCATTTTTAAAATAAGAACATTATTTTGACCAATAGGCTAAATTACATTCCGCGCTGGTCTTCCCGCCAAGGCAACTGAAAGATGGATGTATGCAGATTCCCAAGTTTTTTGCCCAGACCTGCTGTAAGATCACAGTGGCGATTTCAAGCAAAATAACAATATCCTTCGCATCGGAAGGCAGGTCTTATAGGGAAAGCGTATGGAAAAACCGCAGCTTGTTTTTCTTGCCGAAAACCTGTTCGATGACAGCAGACTGGTTGCGTGGCATATAGGCATTTAGTGCCTTCGTATCGACAAAAAATTGTCGATACGGTTTTGAGTATTTTCCCATAAAAGGGATCGGGAAGCTGATTGTTCACTGCTGATAGCTCCGGCCCTGAAGGTGCTCTCGTTTGGGGACTTCGCTCCGAACGAACGTAGACTCTATTTCCGTGATATCTTTGCAAAACGCAGAGAAGTTTTACCTCCCTTTTTAAACCAAGCATTTCCGTAATTATGTTTTGAGGTGTTCTATTTCAGGTACAATTTCATCGGGAATATAGAGAGAAAAGCGCTG
>JAFGNQ010000319.1 GCA_016926925.1 Candidatus Aminicenantota bacterium | reverse complement strand
CCGGTGCGGTGTATCCGTTTCTTCTCGTCTCCGTATCCTACATGGATTTTGTAATTCCCGGCTTCGAGTGCGCTTATAGAGAAATTTCCCCCTTTATCACAGCACAGGTTCCCCATCTCCTCGGGACCTTTCCAGAATGTAAGGTGGGCCTGCAGGGGGGTCCCGTCCCGGAACTTCACCTTTCCAGAGATTTGCGTGGGATTGTAGGGAACGATTAGGTCGACGCGCTTCGTAATCTCATCTTTTTTTACCAGGACACCTTCCTTCACGACCCTTCCACAGCCTTCAGAGACATTCCAGCAGCAGGCGACGACTCTGAGCTCCGTATCGGGCGGGAGCTTGGGCACACGGTAATGCCCATATTTATCGGGAACGCCTCCGTAAACCCCGGGATTTTCGTCTTCAGCATAAACTGTCACGGACATAGAGGGCACGGGTGTACCGTCCCACCGCTTTATCATGCCCTCTATGGCTCCGCCGTGTCCGGCCAGGATGTTCTCCAGGACGACGTTTTTCCTCCCTTTCATCCTCACCTCCACTTCATGCAGCCTGGTGAAGTAGGGTTCTTTGTCGATCAGAACTTGCAACAGGTATGGACGGTCTGTCGGAACTCCGTGAAATTCGAAGCATCCCTTTCGGTCCGTCAGCATCTGCCGGTTTTCTATGTTGATGCCGATGTACACTCCTTGCACGCCTTTGCCGGTGACCTCATCGACGACCCTTCCGGATATGGACCCATTCCTCCCCCACTCGTTTTTTTCACAGGAGGCATTCAGGAAGATCAATAAGCATACCGGAAGAATCAAGCGGAGTTTTGACATTTCACGGCCCCTCAAGCATCGATTAACGGGGTGAGAGCACTGACACGGATATAAAAGCCCTCCCCTTAAAAATTCCGCATGCTTTATAGCACAATATCAGCGGACGATCAATCTTGATAGATCATCTCAATATCTTTAGGATTTCGATTGAGCCGAAAGAATTTTTCAATATAATAGGAAAGGGTTCGGTGAGTTCAATCGGACAGGGTTCAGCTCATGATCAATACAGTTCAAAAACACACTCTGCGACACATTCGGCACCGGATCCGATTATTTTCTGCTCCGCCGTGACGATCAGCTTATAGATACCTTTTTTCCAGTTGGTATTCGTGGCAAGCGTGTAGTAATAATAATTGTTGTACTTTGCCTGCATCCATTCTTCTGTCCAAGCCTCATAAAACTCCGGGCCCGTCATCGTAAAATGCAGCTTAACTTGCGTGTTGAATATGACGATATAGTCCACATAAAAAAGGATTTCATCCGTCGAAGCAAGATTGAGGCTGTTGAACTGAGTTCCGGTATCATCAGCGATGTACGTCGCTAAAAGCACAACCCGGGGTCGTTCTCTTTGGAGTGCTTGCGAACTCATCGATGGTTCTTCTAAGACCGCTTCTACCTGCCTGACGGCTTTGACTCCCCACTCATGGCGGATAACCTTATCCTCGGCCCATCCGGCCGCGGCGAACAAAAAGATCATGGCAACGATAAGGATTTTTTTTCTCATAACTCCCTCCTATGGAAACAGAATTTGCTGAAATCTTATATATGATTTTCAAAAAATGTCAACTCGAAAAAAGCATTATGGATGATTTTACCGATGGGATCCTCTTCTCCAAAAAGTTTTTGCGCGATCTCATTTGATATGACGGCAGAATGAGGTTGTTTCAGGGCAGCAGTAAAAGGTGTCTTGGGTGCTTGACATACACAAACGACAATTATATTAGTATGCAAAAAAAAAGAATAAACTAGGAAATAAGTGAGGGAGAAAATGAATCAAAAATTATCCATCACAAGACTGTTCTTGATGAGCACAGTTTTGATGAGCCTCATCTGCTTTAATTTCAATTTATTGCCCAACTCACAAACGGGCATAGGATCTCCTCAGGAACAAATGAGAATCCCGGAAATTTCAACTCCCAAAATTGAAAACATGATTGATGTAGGTGGGCGAAAAATATACTGTTGTGTATATGGCAGCGGCTCGCCCACAGTTGTACTGGTCAGTGGCCTTGAGGCTCCCCAGGCATATTGGAATTCAGTAATCCCGGATCTGGCTGCGAAAACGACGGTTGTAAGGGGAGAAAGTAGCGGCGTGGCGTGAGGAGCATCCGCAGCCTGTAATTTCGGTATTTTTTTTATGACTTATCTGCCTTCACCCGGCCTACCGGTTCCTCCCTCGTTTCTTCTTCTTTCTTTTTCATTGCTGCCTTGCCTTCTACGGAGGATTCCGTCGCTTTCGGAGGGTAGGCTTTTCTATCCGCCTTCGTCTTTTTTCCCTTGCCCTCTTCCGGGGCTTTCGTAGGCTTCTCGCTTTGGCCCTCTTCTTGTTCTTTCTGAAGAGCTGCCGCTCTTCGCGACTTTGCCTTTGCCATTTCTTCCGTTCTCTTTTCGTTGTCGGCAATCAGCCTCAGCCTACTCTTCACAGCCCTGATATTTGCCTGCAAATTTCTAACGAGAGTATCTTTGTCGGCCTCGGGAGATTTGACCCCTTTCCCAGACAGGAAAGACAGCCGATCTTGCAGTTTTTGTTCGAAATATGCCTTTTGCCGCATCAGCACCTGCTTCCGTTTTAATCCCATTTCTTCCTCCTTTCCGATTTAGTTGTATTTCTCCGGCAGATCATAAAATAGGCAGGGCTTTCAATTCCCTGCCGGCAGATAGTTGCCAAAGGTATGTATATCAGGGTTTTCGCCAAAAAGCCACCGGATTTTTGGAGCCCGCCAGGCTTACATCAAGGAGGAGAACATCCGAATGACAACCGTTGGCATGGTGGACATGGTGGTGGCCGGAAAACCATTCTGGGAACGCCTGAGAATTGAAGAGCTAGGTTGAGGATGATATCATATAAAGCAATAGTGTATGTGGTTGACAAGGAGGCATAATGCCGAAAAGATATCACCATGAAGACGACGCAGTACTTGCTAAGATAATGGGGCAAAGGAGAAGTATCCGAGATTTCTCCCGAGAAGTGCCTGAAAAAGGCGACATCGAAAAGATCGTTCATGCCGGACTGTTGGCTCCTTACGCCGCCGCGGCCATTCAAAACACAGAGGGTTTCCGTAAGTTTGTGGCAATAAAGGGAAGAAGCCAAAAGATGTCGAAGATCAATGAATTGATCAAACAGAACGCGAGGAAAACTCTCGAAGACATGAGAACCCAGACTAAATCCGGCCCGCTTCCCCCGTTTGCGTCAAGGCTCGAGAACATCGTAATAAACGGAATGCCGGGGTTCGGAAAGGTCCCTTACTATATCGTTGTATGCGAGCAAAAGGGAATTCCCCGGTGGAGCAGCAGTCACTTGCCCACGTATTACAAAATATGTGGTTGAGGGCCACATCATTAGGCTTGGGCTTCCAGCTTATGAGTGTGTTTGCGAATATATCCGACAACAAGGAATTTTGTGAGTTGCTGGGGCTACCTTTGGGCATATACGCCGTGAACGGCTGTGCGATCGGGGTTCCTCAGGCAACACCGCCGCCGAATAAATTCGCTTCCATAAAAGACCTGAGCGGTTTTTTAACCTGGGTAGAATAAAGAGGAATCGTTTAGTATGTTGTTTTGAACGTGATACACTCGTTCCGAGTTATCTGAGGATAAAAATTTGGGGACAGGATTTGTCCCCTAAATCAATTTTCTATGAGCTGGAATAGGTCCTCGACAGCAATATCAAAGGCGCGGGCGAGTTTAAGAGCGAGGTAGGTCGAAGGGATGTAGACACCATTTTCGATGGTGTTTATTGTCTTCCGGGTGACTCCTATCCTGTGGGCCAACTCTTCCTGAGTCCAATCCATCCTGGCCCGATGTACCTTTAGCGTATTCCTCAGCGGATTCTGCGACATGTCAATCCCCCTCCATGAAGTAGAAGGAGAGATGATACCCGCCGCTTCCGGCCAGAATGGCTGTGATGATGACGGCAGTGAGATCTCTGATGGGTATGAAGAAAAGATTGATTATAAAAACCATTGCGAGGCAGCCCGCCATAGCAATAAAAGCGTATCTCCAGGCTCGAGTTTCATGCAGCCGAACGAGTTCATTAAAAAGGGCTTCCTGGAGGTCTGGGTCCTTCTTGATTTTTGACCTGAGCTTATTCAGGCTGAAGGCAAAATAAGCCTGGAAAGGGATTGAGGCAAAAAGCAAAAAGAGAAAAATCCGATTCCATTCATCAGGAAGCAACTCCATCTCCCGGAGAATGAACCTTGCTATCCAAGGCAGCAAGAAGGCCGAGAAGCTAATGAGATATCCCAGGAGGAACTTTCTTCTCTTATAGTCATAGGATTCGATGATGTTTTCCATTATCACGCATCTCCTTTGTCACTTATAAGTTTCAAAATATAACTTATATTACTCAATATGTAACCTACGCGATATATTTTGTCAAGCTTTTTTTTGCTTTTTTGGGAATAAAAGATGGATCAAAGACAGGGGCAGGTCCAGAGGAAAGCAATGAGTTAAATCACAAGGCTTCTTAGCTCATTTCGAGCCATTACCGCTAATATCAACTAAACTATAGAGTGTATAGTTTACATATTTCGATGGAATACTTCTCAACCCGGCCGGACAAAGGGGGGCTCTGGGTGTCTAGGGGTTTAGAAAGAAAAACCAAAAAGAATCCTTATTTTATTTGTGAATGAGGGGATTGATTTGAAGTTGTCTAATACTCTAGAAAATTAAAGTTATTTCTTCAACCCCACCAGCCTCTTCTTCGCATCATCTAACTCAGCTATCCCTGGGAGGATTATTGACAAGATTGACCAGTTGGACTCGATTCTTGACGCCCGTTTTT
>JAFGNQ010000318.1 GCA_016926925.1 Candidatus Aminicenantota bacterium | reverse complement strand
GGGCCGATCCCATCCCGGTCGGCGTTGTGGGTAAGGATGATGCGGGAAAAATGATTCTCCGCATCTTGAAAGACGCTGCGATTGATACAAAGCACATCCTCATCGAAAAGGATTACGACACACCGGTTAAAACCCGCATTCTGGCAGGAGAGGAAACCACACGCAAACAGCAGATTCTCCGCATCGATCGCGAAAGCAAAGTCCCGGAGAAACCTCTCCTCAAGCAGCGCCTGCAGAAAACTCTAAAAGAGCTGAAAACGAAATCCGAAGCCCTCCTGATATCTGACTATGACTATAACTGCGTTAAGGAAGATGTCTTCCGCCGCATCATTTCCGATTACAAAAGAGCCCGAATCCCCGTGGCTTTGGATTCGAGATTTCGCCTCTTGTCCTTCAAAACAGTCACCGCTATCACGCCGAACGAACCCGAAGTCGAAGAGGCTCTGAAATTACGTCTTGACGATGACGGCGAAGCCCTTAAAAAGGCAGGTCGGACTCTGCTGAAACAATCCGAAGCAGAGTGCATTGTGATAACCAGAGGCTCTCAAGGCATGGCCCTTTTTGAAAAGAAAAAGAGTCCGTATCTGATTCCGATATTCGGAACGAATAACATCGTGGATGTGACAGGAGCAGGAGATACGGTCATCAGTGTTTTTTCTCTTGCCCTGGCATCAGGGGCCTCGTACAGGGAAGCCGCCCTCCTGGCAAATTACGCTGGAGGGTTGGTGGTGATGAAAAAAGGCACCGCTACCTTGACTCCAGAAGAACTCCAAAAAGCCGTCGAATCCATAAAGTGAAAAAACGATACAGCCTGGAACAACTGACATCTATCATAGAGAGAGAAAAGAAAGCAGGAAAACGCATCGTTCTTGCCAACGGTTGTTTTGACCTCATTCATGTCGGTCATATTCGTTACCTCAGAGAATCTAAAAAAAAAGGGGATGTTTTGGTCGTTGCACTCAACAGCGATTCCTCGGTTCGCAAGCTTAAAGGGAAGGGGAGGCCGATACTCAACCAAGAAGAGAGGGTTGCAGTCCTATCCTCCTTTTCTTTTGTAGACTATATCACTGTTTTTGAAGAATTGGACGTAGCAGAGATCCTTCTCGCCATCAAACCGGATATCCATGCCAAAGGATCGGACTACACAGAAGAGACGGTTCCTGAACGAAAGACAGTCCTTAGTTATGGCGGTGGAATTGCGATTACCGGAGGCCCTAAAGTTAAATCGACCTCTGATATCATCCGGGACATCCAAGATAAGATCCACCACGATAATTCTCGGTGACGGCTATTCATGAAAGATTTTTTGATCATCAGGATGAGTTCTCTTGGCGATATCATCCATACTCTGCCTGCTTTTGCGGCTCTGCGAAAACATTTCCCGCAGGCCAAAATCAGGTGGATTGCAGAGGATAGGGGCACCGACATCCTGGATTGTGTACCGGGCATTCATCAAGCAGTACAGGTCCGAGCCAAAAATTGGAAGTTGATCTCAGCTCGATTTTGGAGGGAGGTTTTTCGGTTTCGAAGCCAAATCAAGAATCGCAATCAGACAGCGATCGATTTCCAAGGTTTGGTGAAGTCAGCGTTTTGCGGCTATCTCTCCAGGGCGGAGAAAAGAATAGGATTTCATAGAGAGAACCTCAAAGAACCTCTGGCCTCACTCTTTTACACGGATCGGCTCGATAGAATTCCTGAACACATGCATGTGATCGGAAAGAACCTCAAACTCTTAACACTGCTCGGAGTAAATGAGAGTGCCTATGAATTTCCCATCGTGATCGAAGAATCTGTTCACGACTCCGTACGGAAAAAACTGGCAGACCTGGGCTGTTCCGAAAAGCGAAAGCTGGTCGTCCTGAACATCGGGGCTGCCTGGAAAACAAAGAGATGGTTCCCCGAAAGATGGAGTTCCCTCATCCGTAAGCTGCAAACAGAGAAGCCTGACCTATTTATGGCACTTCTCTGGGGAAATGAATCCGAAAAGCTCGCGGCCGGACACATACAAAAGGAAACAGGCATCGCTATGCTTCCTTTTCTGACGATTAAAGAAGTGATGGCCTTGGTAAGGAGGGCCGACCTTCTTGTCAGTGGGGACACTTTTGCACTCCAAGTCGCTTGCGCTTTTTCCCGGCCCGTTGTCGGCATTTTCGGACCGACAAATCCCAAGCGCAACGGCCCGTTCCGCGACCGGGACAAAGTGGCCTTCCATAAAATAAACTGCAGCTATTGCTACAAACGGACATGTTCCCATCTAAGCTGTCTCGAAAAAATCACTTCGGACGAAGTGGCAGAATTAAGTCTGGAGCTGTTAGAAATCGATGGATAAACCGCACTTGAAACAAACAATCTACAGATGGAGAGTCCGGACGGGATTTTTAGCCTCTCTAATCACTTTAATCGCAGCACATCCGGATTTCCTGTCGCTGATTTACGGATTCATTGTCGCTCTCATCGGATTGGCGCTGAGAACCTGGGCATGCATCAACTTGAAAAAAGAAAAGGAACTGACTACCTCCGGTCCTTACAGATACACGAGAAATCCGCTTTATCTTGGCAATCTGATCATAGGAATCGGGATCGTTATCGCATCCAGATCCTGGTGGGTTCTGGCACTTTTCTTCGTCTATTTTCTCGTGTTTTATCCCATAGCGATAGATGTAGAGAAAAAAAGGATGGCCGAGTTCTTTCCGGATGGCTATTCGGAGTACAGCCAAAAAGTCCCGTTATTTATTCCGACACTCAAACCGAAGTTGCCGGCCGGTGAGAAGCGTGCCAGCCGGCAGCTCTACAGGAAGAACAGAGAATACAGAGCTTTAATGGGAACGACCATCTATTGGATTGTTCTCCTCGTTAAACTCCTCATCTTTTTCTAGACAAGACGGATCCATGCCGACAAAAAAAAGGATTGCAAAGGCGAAAACGGTTTTATCTCTCAGGCAGCCGGACTTGAGGATTGCTCTGGAAGAAGTGACAAACACCCACAACGCAAGTGCCGTAGCGCGAACCTGCGATGCGGCAGGTATAATGTACATGGAAATCATTTCGGCATCGATGGAGCTGTTTCCCGTTAACAGGGCTATCTCGACCCGGGCTGAAAAATGGCTGCAGTTCAATTACCATTCCTCGACAACAGAGTGTTTGACACGATTGAAAGCTCAGGGATTCAAAATCGCCGTAACACATCTCGGCGAGGATGCTCTTCCTCACACGTCCTTGGATTATACACAGCCGATGGTTATCGTTTTCGGCAATGAAGCGGAGGGCATATCCAAGGAAGCGCTGGCTCTGTCCGATTATGCCATCAGAATTCCCATGAAAGGTATGGTCCAGAGTCTCAACCTCTCCGTATCCGTGGGAATCATCTTGTATGAGGCCATGAAACAGAGAGAGGAACAGGGCTTCTATTCCCAAGCAAGGCTTTCCGACAGGGAATACCAAAACTTTCTCCGCACATGGCTCAAAATCTCCTCCGATCCTGATAAATAAAAAGGGAGGCGGATGCCTCCCCTGTCGAGAATGGGACACAAGAGCGTGACTAGACTCTTATGCACCGATACTTGTCGTAAAAACTCGTGAATGCGTTTTGAGCATTTTCAGCGCTTTTCTTCCAAGCTTCTCTGGCATTCTTGAGTGTTTCTTGTATATCTGCCTCTATACGCCGGATATGTTTCTTGGTGTCCAGTAAATATTTTTTCGAGTGATCCCGGAACTTCCTTTTATAATCTTCTGAATACCTGCGGGCCTTGTCGATGCTATCTTTGCTGACATTCGAGTGTGCATCCCAGTAACTTGAAAAGGAGTGAAAACCGCCTTCGCGTTCATCGACTTTCACCTCGACCGTCTTCTCTTTGCCGTTTCTGATAAATTCGATGGAAATCTTATCTCCCTTTTCTTTTCCCTGAACCAATTCACTGAGTTCACGCATGTCCTCGATACGTTTCCCTCCGGCTTTGACGATCACGTCTCCCACTTCCAGTCCGGCCTCCGCGGCAGGACTGCCTTCTTCAATCTTAGATACGAGAAGACCTCTCCCCTCTTTCACTCCGAAATGCTCCGACAGCTCCCTATTCAGCTCCTGGATATAAATCCCAATGTACTTTTGTTCCCTTTCCTGCCATTGAAACACATTTGGTTCATCGCCTTTAAAGAATTTATCCGGTTTGATTTTTTTCGAGGAAAACAGCCGGGGGAATTGGAACTCGAACTCACGGAAAATATCTTTTTCGGAATACTCGCCGAGCTTGACCTCCACATCCATTGGATGATCCTTGCGCCGGACTTTCAGTGAAATGTCTTCACCGGGTTTCCTCATACGAATCTCTTCGGAAAGCATCTTGGTGCCCGTAACTTTCTTGCCTTCAAACTCAAGGATGACGTCACCCTTTTTGAGTTTGGACAGCTCCGCCGGAGATTCTTCTTCGATGTCGGTAATCTCCACTTCGCCTTCCTCGTTCTCGATGATCAGCACTCCCAGCCAACCCCGGCGCATTTTCCCTTCTTTTCTGATCTCCCGGCACACATAATCGACCACATGCACGGGAATGGCCATGGCCATTCCGGACGAAGGGGCGGTCGCCCTGTCGACAAAAACGCCCTCGGTCGTCCTCTGGATCATCTGGAGGGTAACGTTACTGTCAAAATAAGCCCCTCTGATCAGGCCCACAAGACGTCCTCTGCCATCGACGACAGGACTTCCGCTGGCTCCGGGAATGAGCCAGACATTGAGCCGAACTTTATCGCTTGCGACAGAGCTCACAATGCCTTGGGTTACAGCAGGCGTATTTTCGGGCGAAATGCTGACGACACCGATCCATTCTCCCGGGGGAACGTCCTCGGTCTTCCCTATGGCGATTGGGCGCAGCTTTATATTTTTGGCCCGAATGAGAGCCAGATGCGTTACAGAATCCATCCCTAGAAATTCGGCATCGATTCTTTCTCCTTCGGCCGTAATGACAAACAGCCGTTCATCTCTGGGGGAGATGAGAGCGGTCGTCACTATATAGCCGTCTTCATCGATCACGACACCCGTCGCGATTTTCCTCATGCCGTTTCTGGCTTCAACTTTGACGACAGACGGATATACCTTTTTTGTCAGATCAGCGATGTTTACTTCTTCGGCCGCGGCGTCACTGGTATTCGCACTGACACTCATAAAAATGACCAAAAGAAACACCGGCAGGGTGAAAACGGACTTTGTTTTCTTGCTCATGTTCACAATGTTCCTCCTTAGTATCTAGTCTTGGTATCGGTGCTGTCAGAGACGTGCTCCAATATATAAATCGTGGGCGGTTGGTCACTAACACGCCGGAATTCACCTGCGTAATCCACCGCCTCGATAATCGGGACAACCATTCCATCTCCCCTTTGGAAACCACGCCGGGGCAGGGGCGTGCCGCCCTTATCCAGGCTCGTTGCCGCAACAGGCTCTCTCTGAGGCAGGAAGAACAAACCGACCACCAGGAGCATAACCGCAGCAGCGCTGACAGACGCGGCGAAAGAAAGACGCAGACGATTCGTCTTCGCCTTGCCGGCTTTTTTTACAGAGAGCTCCCTCATGATTCTCCGCTCAAAATCGTGCGGAGCCTCAACGCGTTCTATTTTTTTTAAGATATCATGTATTTCCATGCTGGAACTCCTCTGTTTTGGCCGCTATCCCGGTTTTTTTGGCATCCTGTTCGAGTGCTTTCTTCAGGTGATCGCGGCCCCGGCTGATTCTCGCTTTGATCGTACCTACCGGCCTCTTAAGCATTTGAGCGATTTCGTCTTGCGAGAATCCCTCAATATCTTTGAGAATGACAGGTATTCTGTATCGTGGATGAAGGCTGCTCAAGGCGCGCTTCACGCTTTTAATGAGATAGGTATCCTGAGTTTCATCCTTCGATGCCACCTGACTTCCTACGCTGTTGTGCATGTCATCCAGCGAAACAGTCGAAAGTTTTCTCATTTTTTTCAACTCGGTTCTCGCTAAATTCGAGGCAATCGTATAGATCCATGCAGATAGCGGGGCAATGGGCTTGTACCGATCGGCTTTGAAGTAGACCCGCATGAATGTTTCTTGAGCCAGCTCAACAGCTTTTTGATAATCACCCGTCATTTGCGTTAGGAAGTTAACTATTCTGTGTTTGTACATCACAACAATCTTCTCAAAGGCGGCTTCGTCACCTTCTTGAACAAGGTGCATCAACTCCTGTTCCTCCATTCTCAACACTTTAGAACCTTTGCTCCGGGGAAAACGTTGCATTTTCATCCTATTTTTTTGGAAACGTACTGATCCCAGATCCCTTATTTTTTCTATTATTCTTTATAATGGCGGAAAAAGTCCACCTGGCCGTGAATTTTCCATAAAAATGGGGAATGCATAAAATTAGGACGGGCCGTTTTTTTCTCCGGATCAGAAAAAAAGGCCTGTTCCTTTTTTTTATTTGACAGTGAAGATAACTTCGAGGGGCACTTCCAGCTCGGCGGCGGCAAGTCTGAGCGTCAGTTTCTGTTTATTTATACCGGTTTCAGGCATGGGGAAATAAAGGCGGTCGTTGATGTAGCCGCGCGGCCGCACGATAACCCTCTCGGTAACTCGAGCACCTCCGGCTCTCATCGGAAAGAAATTGCTTCTCTGCCTTTCGAAATGAGAAAAGCCCGTCATAGCTTGCTGTTCACTTTCGAATGTCGCATACTTGAGATCGGAATCCGCCAGCAGTTTTTTGTACTTATCTTGAACCTCGTCTATGGCGGCCATGTTGTAGGCTTTACCGCCGGAGTCGATCAGAATCAAGCTATTTCGGGTGATCGTCAAGGAAGCCAGCTTCTTATTCGCGATCATGACATCCAGTGGAAAATAATTTTCCTCTTTCCGCAAGCGCGCCACCTCATAGTCCACAATCATCACAGCTTCTCTGTCTTCCGCCTTGTACGAATAGGCGCTGTACTTAGGATCCAATCCCGCCGGGAGATCTGTCTCTATCGTCTGGGTTCCGCAAGAAGCAAAAAGCAAACCTGTCAAAACTATCAAAAGACACGAACGGCATGTTTTCATTCTGTATCACTTTACGATGAAGGGAGCTTTGGCTTCGATCATCTTCGTCGCATTTTTATCGATAATTTTTATCTTGAAGGTATACTCAGCCGGTTTCAAAGGCGAGAGCGGGACCTCCGTTCCTCCTGAAATGGCTTGATTTTCCTGCACTTTCTGTTTGATCTCCTGCGAATTCAGCCGATAGGTTCCTTCCGGGGCTTCGATAAAATAATCGATCTGCAGGGAAACCTCACCCTCGACCTGTTTGGCATTGTAGACCTGGAAGAGGACGTTCATGTTATCGCTCGATTTGAAAACGTTATCCAAATGCGGCGTCGCCTTCAATTGGCCCAAGACGTAGGGATTGTACTCTTGATCTTCTTTTCCCTTTTGCTTGATCTGTTCGACATCCACCGACAGAATGATCGTGCTGATAGCCAATCCTCCGCTCCAAAAATTGGGCACTTCCAGAGGGGCCTTGACCAGAGAGTATTTTTCTTTGTTTTGATTTCGCACGCCGAGAAAGAGCGTGTAATTATCTGAAAATGCGGGAATTCCGAAACCTACCAAGGACTGATCCGCTTTCCCTTTCTCGAGTCTTACGGTCTTCAGGAACTCTTCATCCTGTCCATCCGCACTCTCCAGTTTACCGAAAAAAGTGATTTCCTCATCCTTTTTGAGCCCAGCACTTTTGGAATCCAACAGGAACGTGAAATAAATATAGGTGGATTCATTGGCAGCCTGAGAAAAATGTGGAGACCACTCGATCGGAATCTGCTCCAGGGCTTCCCCCGACGTCATGAAATCGCTGATCAACTTTCCTTCGAAGCTGGCCTCGTCCAATTTGAACCGGAACGAAGGCATCTCCTTCAGATCGGCTTGGAACTGTATGACTTTGGGAAAAACCTCCATGGCCCTCAGTATCGTTTGAGGCGTCTGCTGGTCCAACTCGTATCCCCACTGGTACTGTCGGAAAGTCACGCGAAAGGGCTCGTTGAGGCCCAGCTCCGGCATTGCCTGATAAACCCAGTTTTGGGGCGGGACTTCCAGCTGGCTCCCTCCCTGGGATTCTGTTTTCATTCCCCCTGCTTCCCCTTTTGTCTGTGCCGGAGGTCCGAGCAGCATGTAAACCCTGCCCATATCCGAGCTCATCCCTTTCCTGGGACCGGACGTGAAATTCTTCTCCACATATTCGATCCTTTTGTACCATTCCTCTTTGAATTCATTCTCTTTCGTTCCCGGGGAAGGGTCGCGTTTCGCCCAAAAAAGCACGATGAATTCATCTTTTTCCTCATCCGTCTCGAGCGCTTTGAACTCTTTCTCTTCATCAGCGGAAAGGAGCAGCTTGACATCTTTATCCACCCAGGATTTGTATTCCTCCTCCTTCTCCTCATCAAATGCTTGAACCGGCACAATCAAGCAGAAAAAAAACAGAAAAACAACCGGATAGATCCATTTCTTCATGAATACCTCCCTATTCCATGCGGCTCAAAGTGTTATTTTATCTT
>JAFGNQ010000317.1 GCA_016926925.1 Candidatus Aminicenantota bacterium | reverse complement strand
GGGAAAACCGGCGGTGGAAGCTTCTCTTCGTCGCTTGGCCAAACAGGCGGGCAGGAAAATTATGGATCTCTTGGAAAGAGATATCCGTCCGCGGGATATCATGACTGAAGAAGCCTTCGAAAATGTCATGATGGTCCATTCTGCGATTGGGGGATCGACGAATGCCGTGCTCCATCTGCCGGCGGTTCTTAGCGAGTTGGGTATTGAAATTCCTCTCAGTCGCTGGAATGAAATCAGCGAAAGAGTTCCTCACCTGGCAAACATTACAGCCGGCTCGGAATTCACCATGAAGGATTTGGGCAATGCCGGAGGTATTCAAGCCGTAATGAAGGAGCTTAGTTCAAGGTTGGACCTGAATGTTTTGACCTGCACAGGAAGCAATCTCGGCGAGAATTTGCGGTCGGCGAAAAACTCGAATCCGGACGTCATAAGGCCTCTCACAAATCCTGTCTATGAACAAGGGTCGATAGCGATTCTAATGGGTAACATCTCCCCCAACGGAGCTGCTGTGAAACAGACTGCTGTTCCTTCGGAAATGATGAAACATAGGGGCCCGGCTAAGGTTTTTGAGGGAGAGGACACCGCCAAGGAAGCATTGTTGCATCACAAGATCAAGGATGGCGATGTGGTCGTGATTCGCTACGAGGGTGCCCGGGGAGGCCCCGGCATGAGAGAAATGTATACATTTCAGTCGATCCTCTGTGGAATGGGTCTTGACAGGTCCGTCGCACTCGTGACGGATGGGCGGTTCTCAGGATTTACGCGGGGACCGGCGATCGGCCATGTCTCTCCAGAAGCTGCTGCCGGGGGGCCGATTGCCGCGATACAAGATGGGGATGTGATCGAATATGATATCCCTGCCCGGAGGCTTAATGTGCATCTGTCGAATGAAGATATCGAGGATCGCCTGAAGGATTGGAGGCCGCCGGAGCCTAAGATCAAATCCGGCTTTCTGGGGACTATCTATCCGCATATCGTGGAATCGGCGGATAAAGGTTGCATCCTGAAAATACGGAACTAGAAGAGCCCGTCAGGGCACCCTCTGTTTGAAGGATTTCAAGCCGATCACATACCGGCTTGATGCAGGAGCATGAAGAAAGGAGGAAAGATGGAACTTCCCAGAATGATTCGCATTCGACAACTATTCGAACAGAGGTCCATAGAAGACCTTCCTCGAGAAGTCGAGGCTCAGTTGGATCGAGTGAAACTGCAGGAGAGGATCATGCCGGGACAGAGTGTGGCCATAGCCTGCAGCAGCAGAGGCATCGCCAATTATGCAGACATCGTTCGATCTGTCGTTGCTTACTTAAAGAAGCTGGATCTCGATCCCTTTATCGTGCCTGCAATGGGAAGCCATGGGAGTGCCACTGCCGCGGGACAAAAAAGCGTCCTGGAACACTTAGGGTTGACAGAGAGGAGAACAGGTGCGGTTATCAGGTCTTCGCTCGATGTAACCCAAATAGGGGAGACGGATTTCCAGCTTCCTGTTTATGTGGACAAAATAGCCTCCGAAGCCGATGGCATCGTTCTCATAAACCGCATAAAAAAACATACGGATTACGAGGGTGAGATCGAGAGCGGCTTGATGAAAATCATGGCCATAGGATTGGGGAAACAGGTTGGGGCGGAAACCTACCATCGGGCTACGTTTGCGCAGGGATATTTCAAGGTGATTCGATCGGTAGCCAGAACAGTCCTGCAAAAGATGCCTGTTTTATTTGGCTTGGGCGTGATCGAGGATTCCTATGCCCGTACAGCATCCGTTCATGCCCTTCTTCCCGAGGAAATCGAAGAGCGTGAAAAAGACCTGCTCGAAATATCGAAAAAACTCACGCCGGGTCTTCCTTTTGAGGACGTGGATGTGCTCATCATCGATGAGATAGGTAAAGATATCAGCGGGTCCGGTTTCGATACCAAGGTAGTCGGCCGCATCAACCTGCCGCTGTTGACCAGAGAGCCTGAGAGCCCCAGGGTAAAACGGATCATCGCCTGTGATTTAACGGAAGCAACCGAGGGAAACGCCTCGGGACTGGGGAATGCCGATTTCGTTACGCAGCGATTGATGGACAAAACCGACGTGTACGCCACCAATATGAACTGCCTCTCTTCCTGCACGCCGGAAGGAGCCAAGATTCCGCCTGTAATGAAAAACGATCGGGACGCCATTGAAATGGCCGTCCAGTGTGTGGGCATGATCCCCACTGATAAATTGAAAATCGTGAGAATAAGGGACACCTTGCATTTGATCGAGGTGGACGTTTCGGAAGCTTACAGGGACGAATTGTTATTGAGAGACGATTTGAAGATCGTAAAAAAGGAAAAGCCGTTTGTCTTTGACGGCCGAGGCAATCTTGTTCCATTTGAATGACTTCTGAGGGATACCGCTTGATGTTGATCCTATGCGAGTTTCTGCGGTGCCGGAAGGAAATTGGAGGATATGAATGAAGGCCATAAGGATCCATCCCGATGACAATGTGGCGACACTTATCGAGTCTGTCAAAGAGGGGGGGGAAGTGTCGATCCTTTCCGCTGAAGGCAGGGTGGTGAGCACGGTTACGGCTATGAACGCCGCCCCTCTCGCCCACAAAATCGCGATCGTAACTATAGAAACAAACACGGATGTGATCAAGTTCGGAGAGGTGATAGGCAGGGCAACACATACGATCGATAGAGGCATGCATGTCCATGTTCACAATGTGGAAAGCCGGCGTGTGAGATGAGGAGTTGCGGATGAAGGACAAAAAGACGACCTTTTTAGGATTTCTCCGGCCTGACGGTGCTGTCGGAGTGCGCAATCATGTGGTTATTATGCCTACGGTTTATTGTGCCAACGAAACGGCAAAACTTATTGCCCGAAATGCGGACCATGTGGTCGCCCTCACCCATCCCTTTGGATGCGATGAACCAGGGCCGGAGCTGCATTATCAAGGCCAGGTTATCAATAACTTAGTAGGGATCGGGGAGAATCCGAATGTGACGGGAGTGCTGGTGTTGGGGCTTGGTTGCGAAGTTCTGCAGACTTCCGATTTGATGAAGAGGTTTGCAGCATCCAAAAAAACGGTGAAATCTCTCGTGATCCAACAAGAGGGGGGGACTTTAGAGACAGTCAGAAAAGGAACGGATATTGTCAAAGCCATGCTGGGGGAAGTCAAAACATTCCAAAGACAGGAATTCGATTTGAGCCGTCTAACAATAGCCGTTGATTGCGGCGGCTCGGATGCCACATCGGGTTTGGCCGCCAACCCTGCAGTCGGAGTCGCTGTCGATATGTTGATAAAAGCAGGGGGGACGGCAATTTTTACCGAACCGGGTGAAATGATCGGGACCGAGCATATTTTAGCGCGAAGGGCTGTAAATGATGATGTCCGGGACCGAATTTACCGTATGGTTGCCAATGAAGAGAAGAGATGGAAGGCTCTCGACATACAGCCGAGATGGATGTCACCGGGAAATATCGCCGGAGGATTGACGACCATAGAAGAAAAGTCACTGGGTGCCATACAAAAAGGAGGGACATCCCCTGTCTGCGGAGTTCTGGAGAACAGTTTGCGCGCCTTAGAGAAACCCTGGAGGGCGGGTCTCTTTCTTCAAGATGGCACGGGAGCGGATGTCCATGGTGTGACGCATATGGTGGCTGCCGGAGCGCAAGTCGTAATCTTCACAACCGGAAAAGGATCGACGGTAGGACATGCCGTCGCCCCCGTAATAAAAGTCACCGGAAATCCTCAAACTTATGCCGGCATGACGGATGATATGGATATCAACGCCGGCAAAATCATTTCCGGAGAGGAATCGATACGTCAGGTCGGTGAGCGTATCTTCGATAAAATCATTCGGACCGCCTCAGGTGAGGAGTCTCGATCAGAATCCTTGGGCTACAGAGATTTTCAGATCTACGGGCCGAATCCTGTCATCGACAAATCCTTAGGCATTAAAGAGCGTCTCTGACTCCTGCTTTTTTTCAAAGTCATAAAATAAATCAAGATCGATTGGAGTATACTTATTCTTATTCCTGATCTTTTGTATTGAACTCGGATGAGTCCCCGAGGAGAGGAAAGGATTGAATATTATAGACAAATCCGCTATAAATAGTATTCAGGGTCTTTTAATTCAGAATACTAGGATGCTTTAGCAATAGATTGGAGAAGGCCAAGCCGTATTCAAACCTGCCTGATTGTATCTGATTAATCCTAAGAATGATTTGACGCTAAGGAGACTGGAATGTCAAGACGAAACATCGGGTTTATAACTCTCATGATAGCGATCCTAGCTTCGGGATCTTTTGCCCAGGAGCGAAAGGTCTCTCTGACTCTTGAAGAATGCATCGTCAGCGCAATGAAGAACAACCTCGGAGTCGCGGTCGAGGTTCTGAATCCGGATATTGCGCAGCATACCGTCTCCCTTGCCAAAGAAATCTTCCTGCCGGAACTTTCATTCAATTACAACGATCAAAATACGATAACGCCTTCCTATTCTTTTTTTGACGGCGGGGATCAGGTCAGTACACTCTTCAGCGACTTCACAGTGAATTTGAATCAGTTCATACCGACAGGGGGAAGATTGGCCGTCGATCTCAACATCTACAAGAATGACACCACAAGAAGATTACAGACGATCAACCCACGCTATGGGGCCACACTGACCTTGAATTTCACTCAGCCTCTTTTGAAAAACTTTGGATTGAATATCAACCGAAGGGAAATCATTATCGCTTCAAATAACCTGGAAATATCCGAATACCAAATGACACATAATCTTCTCAGCATCATCTACAGCGTCGAAGAAGCTTACTGGAATCTTGCGTACAGTACTGAAGATTTAAAAGTCAAGCAGCAGTCTCTGAAGCTCGCCCGGGACCTTCTTGAAGAAAACAAAAGAAAAGTGGAAGTGGGCACCATGGCTCCCATAGAGATCTACACGGCCGAAGCGGAGGTCGCCACACGAGAAGCGGATATCCTGCAGGCGGAAGCCTTGGTGAAAAATAATGAAGATCTTCTGAAAACGATCATCAATCTCCCGGAAATGGAAACAGCGGATTTGGTCGAAATCATTCCTGAAGACAACCCTGCTTCCGATAAGCGGGAAATAAACGTCGAAGAGGCCATGGTCACCGCTCTGGCAAACCGGCCCGATTTGAAAGCCATGAAGATGGACCTGAAGAATCAAGAACTCAATCTGAGCTATGCAAAGAACCAACTTCTGCCTGAACTGAATTTCCAGGCGTCTTATTGGAGCCCTGGAATTTCGGGTGACCAAATTCTTTATAGTGGCGGCAATCCATTGACCGGAGAGATTATCGGCACCATACCCGGAGGTCTGCAGGATGCTTTGCGAGACGCCTTCGATTTCAAGTATAACAATTGGTCCTTGGGATTGACTCTGAGTATTCCCGTGAACACCTTGCTCTCCAGGGCCGAATATGCCCGGGCAAAGGTCAATGTCGAGCAAACTCTCTTTAAGTTAAAGAATCAGAAACAACAGATCTACCTCGAAATCAAAACCGCAGTCAGGGGTGTACAGACGAATTATAAGAGGGTTCAGGCATACAGGGCGGCGCGTGCGCTTGCCCAAAAGAAGCTGGAAGCGGAACACGAAAAATTCAATGTCGGAAAATCAACAAACTATTTCATCCTTCTTTTTCAGAGGGATGTGGCTAATGCCCGGAGTGCCGAATTGAAAGCTATGGTGGATTATGCTCTGTCACTGGCGCATCTGGACAGAGTTTTGGGAACAACCTTTGAATCCAAAAATATAAAGTTTTACGAAGCCGGGTTGAATTCGAAACCGCAACCTTGATTTTTGCGTAATTATTAATAAGGATTAGTCTAAAGAAAAAGAGGATATCAGGAATGTCATCCGGACGGGTTTCCGGTCTCAGAGAGGAACAATGAAGAAAAAAACCATACTTATCGTTATAGGGTGCATCGCTGCAGGTCTTATAGGATGGCAGGTGTATAATAAAGGATTCAAGAACAGTAGCGGAGCCGATTTCCAGCGGATGGCCATGCCGGTCGCCGTTGAGCTTACAGCTGTAAAAAAAGGGCTTATTCAGGATATCGGGAACTTTACCGGTTCTCTCATTCCCAAAAGCCAATTCATCATCGCTCCGAAGATCTCCGGAAGACTGGAAAGACTTTTGGTCAATATCGGCGATGAGATTCGACGCGGTCAGTTGATTGCTGTGCTCGATGATGAAGAATACAGCCAGCAAGTCATCCAAGCCGAGGCAGATTTGTTGGTGACACAGGCCAATCTCGAAGAGACAAAGAGCTCCTTTGATACCGCCCAAAGAGAATTCGAGAGAGTGCTGGAGCTGCACAGCAGAGGCATCTCATCCGATTCCGAGCTTGACTCGGCCAAGAGCCTGTATGTCACACAGGAGTCCAAGTATAAGGTTGCACAGGCGCAAGTTGCCAACAAACAGGCAGCCCTCAAAGCAGCCAAGGTGCGGTTATCCTACACGAGAATACAGGCAACCTGGGAAGATGGAGAAGGAATTCGGGTTGTGGGAGAGCGTTTTGTGGATGAGGGGGCCATGCTCACTCCCAATGCACCCATACTTTCCATTCTTGAGATCGACCCTCTGATTGCCGTCATCCACATCACGGACAAGGATTACTTCCGGGTCAAAACGGGTCAAGCAGCGACTGTCGGCACCGATGCCATCCCCGACCTTCAGGTTGCCGGGGAAATTGCCCGGATCGCTCCGCTGTTGAAGGAGACGTCCAGAGAAGCCAGATTGGAAATAGAGATTCACAATACCGAGGAGCTTTTAAAGCCGGGTATGTTCGTCAGAGTGCAAATCGTGTTCGATAGCCATGTGGATGTCACGATCGTCCCAGTTGGATCGGTCGTAAAAAGAGATACTCAACAGGGAGTATTTCTCGCAGACACGGAAAATAAAACAGCTCGATTTGTTCCTGTTCATATAGGAATCACCTCCAACGATCTGGCTGAAATCCTGGAGCCGGAATCTCTATCCGGGTATATCGTGACTCTTGGACAGCACCTTCTTGTCGATGGAAGCCCACTCATACTTCCTCAGAAAGGGCCGGGTTCGCCCGATGAAAAGCTCCCGGCGTCGATTGAAGCGGGTACTCCGAATGCTAAGAAACCTGGAGAAAATAAGTGAAGCTGCCTCAGTTTTCCGTCAACCATCCCATTTTTACAGTCATGATCATGTTGATCGTGCTTATTCTTGGCGGAGTAGCCTTCAGCCGCCTCCCCATCGACCTAATGCCGGATATCACTTATCCCACGCTCAGCATATTCACGACGTATGAGAATGCCAGCCCTGAAGAGGTCGAAGAGCTGATCTCCCGTCCTATTGAGGGAGCTATGGCTGCCGTCCCCGGAGTCGAGGAAGTCACTTCTATTTCGACGGAGGGAAGCAGTCAGGTTCGGGTCTCGTTCGGATGGGGAATTGACCTGGATGCGGCCACCAATGATGTGAGAGACCGGTTGGATCGAATCATGCCGGTATTCCCCGAGGATGTGGAGAGGCCGCGACTCATGAAGTTCGATGCAGCCAGCTTCCCTATTCTCATTCTAGGCGCATCTTCCAATCTGGATCCTGTCCAAGCACGCCGCCTCATCGATGACCAGATCAAGTACCGGATCGAAAGAGTGCCCGGGGTTGCTTCCTTGGGAGTCTGGGGGGGACAGGAGAGGGAGATCCATGTTAACCTGGAGACCGATAAGATCAAAGCGTTAGGATTGCCGTTGGATCTGATTCTCGGCAAGATCCGGTCAGAGAATGTGGATGTTCCGGCTGGAACCATCGATCGTGGAAACTTCGAGGTCCTTATCCGAACCCCCGGCATTTACACCAACCTTGATGAGATTCGCAACACGGTTATAGCCATTCGAGACGGCGTCCCCATTCAGCTCAAAGAGATCGCTACAGTCGAGGATTCCTGGCAGAAGATCCGCCGGATTGTGCGTGTCAACGGCAAGCCGGGAATTCGATTGGGTGTGAGCAAACAATCCGGACGAAACACTGTTGAAGTGGCCAAAGCCGTACTCAAAGAGATCGACCGCGTTCACCAGGATTTTCCCCAAATCACGCTCACTCCCATCATAGATTCCTCAAAATACATCCAGCAGTCGATTTCGAATGTAGGAAGGGCCGCTCTCTATGGGGGATTGCTGGCGATTTTCGTTCTCCTTTTTTTTCTTCGGAACTTCAGGAGTACGAGTGTTATTGCCACCGCAATCCCGATCTCCATCATCGGGACTTTCGCTCTGATCTATTTCGGCGGGTTTACTTTGAATATCATTACTTTGGGAGGGTTGGCCCTGGGAATCGGTATGCTGGTGGATAATGCCATCGTGGTTCTTGAGAACATCTACCGGCTGCAGGAAACAGGTGAAGGGCCGATGTCGGCCGCCGTAAAGGGGACGAGTGAGGTTGCGAATGCCATTATTGCCAGTACGCTGACAACGCTGGTCGTTTTTCTTCCCATCGTCTTTCTTAAGGGAATGGCCGGGATCATGTTCAAACAGCTCTCATATGTAGTGGGGTTTTCGTTGTTGTGTTCTCTGGTCGTCGCCCTGACTCTCGTGCCCATGCTCTCGAGCCGCATCCTGCGCACTACGAATATCGAAAACTCGTCCTCAAAATCGTTGAGCAGGAAAATATTTGTTAAAACAGGAAAGTTTTTTGTCGGGATGGAAGAGAGCTACAAAAACCTTATCAGCTATGCCTTGAACCATCGTATTCTCGTTATCGGTGTCACCACGGTAACTCTCATTGGAAGCCTTTTGCTCTTCCGACTTGTGGGCAGTGAATTCATGCCTGCTTCAGATGAGGGTGAAGTGAGAGTGAGCACAGAGATGGAGGTGGGAACCCGGCTCGGCCTCGTTGATGAGAAAATCCAGACAATGGCCGCCATCATAAAAAAAGAAGTTCCCGAGATCGAGAGTATGGTCGAGAGTATCGGAGGATCGGATTGGCGGCCCTCCGGGTCTCATGTGGGTGAGATGCGAATCGCTCTAGTGCCGCAATCTGAGCGGTCCAGGTCAAGCGAGGAGATTGCAGCAGATTTGCGAGAAAAGCTGTTCGGGATTCCCGGCATAATCACCCGGATCAGGGCCGGGCAGGGTTTTTTTCTGTTGCGGATGGGCATGGGAGGCGGTGATTACATCCAGGTGGAAATCAGAGGCTATGACCTGGATACTGCGGATACTCTGGCCCTCCAAGTGCAGAGGCTTGTCGAAGATGTTGACGGCATTACGGATGTGCGCATCAGCCGGGAGACGGGAACACCCGAGGAACTCATCATTATCGACCGCCAGAAAGCAGCCGATATGAAACTGACCGTCTCTCAGATTGCGAGCACGCTTCAAACATTCCTCACGGGAAGCCGGGCCAGTAATTATCGGGAAGCCGGTGACGAGTTCTGGATTCGTGTGCAGGTCAAAGATGCCGAAAAGTTGAGTATGGAAGAGATTATGGACCTCACTTTGACCAATTCCGAAGGGCAGCCGGTTATGCTGCGGAACGTGGTCTCTATGCGTCCGAGAAAAGGACCTGTGCGCATCGAGCGAAAAGATCAGGAGAGGATTGTCACTGTTTCTGCTAACTTCAGCGGGAGAGATATGGGATCGGTCATAAGGGACATCCAGGTGAAACTCCACACGCTTCCCGTTCCACAGGATTTTGGCATTGTTTTCGCCGGCGATTACGAGGAACAGCAAAAAGCATTCCGGGAACTGCTTTTCGGTATTATCCTGGCATTGGTCCTCGTCTATATGGTGATGGCTTCGCTCTATGAGTCCCTGCGTGATCCTTTTGTCGTGATGTTCTCTATCCCCCTGGCGGCTATCGGTGTCATCCTGATGTTGTTTCTGACAAACACAACTTTCAATGTACAGTCCTATATCGGCTGCATCATGCTGGCGGGAATTGTTGTCAACAACGCCATCCTCCTTGTGGATTACACCAATCTTCTGCGGCGCCGAGATGGGTTGTCGGTAAGAGATGCTATAATGGAGGCTGGCCGGCGACGACTGCGCCCGATCTTGATGACGGCTACGACCACCATAATTGCTCTTATCCCCTTGGCTCTCGGGATTAACGAGGGAGGAGAAGCTCAAGCGCCCATGGCCAGAGCCGTCATCGGCGGTCTTCTCAGCTCCACTCTTATTACGCTCGTGATCATTCCTGTTATGTATTCCATTTTCGAAGGCATGCGGCGTAAAAAAGGAGCTCAGGCATAAGACCGTCGATCTACTCAGGCTGCGATTCGAGCCGGCTTATGCTACCTTGAGATTGCCTGATCGAAGTCCGCGATGAGGTCTTCCGGGGCTTCGATTCCCGTCGAAACCCGAATGAGAGTTTCGGTTATTCCCACTTCTTTCAATTCATCAGAGGTCATCCCGGCGTGAGATGTGGAGGCAGGTTTGGTGACCAGAGTTTCGATTCCTCCCAGGCTGGGGGCGACGATGACCAGATTCAACCGGTCGAGAAGTTTATCCACAGCCTTGATACCGCCCTTCAATTCGAAGCTGATCATGCCTCCGAAACCATCGAAAAGTTTTGCGGCCCGATCGTGTCCGGGGTGGCTTTCCAGACCGGGGTAATTGACCTTGGCCACTTCAGGGTGCTGTGAGAGGAACCGGGCGATTTGCAGTGCGCTTTGATTTTGACAGCGCACGCGCAGAGCGAGCGTCCGGAGCCCGCGGTGAAGGAGATAACAGGTGTGTGGATCCATGGAGCCACCCAGATGGTTCAGTTTGTGGGTTACTTTTTTCAATAGATCGGCACTTCCGATGACGGCGCCCCCGACGATATCGGAGTGGCCGTTGAGGTATTTGGAGCAACTGTGGATCGAAAGGTCGAAGCCGTGCTCGGACGGGCGATAATTTACAGGAGTCGTGAAAGTATTGTCGATGATAGCTATCAAACCGTGTTCTCTGCAGAACTCGACCACGGATTCCAGGTCCGTAACTTCCAGCAGAGGATTGGTCAAAGATTCCACATAGAAAGCCTTTGTCCCTGGTCTGAGCTTCTCCTCCCAAGTTTCCGGGGCACTTCCCTTGATGAAGTCATAGTTGATGTTCAATGAGGGCAGGTCTTGAGTGATGAAATCATGCGTTCCCCCATAGAGACAATCCTGGACCAGAAAGTGGTCTCCCGAAGAAAGAACGGCCAGCAATGTTGTGGATATGGCCGCCATCCCAGAGGCTGTGACCAAGGCGGCCTCAGCATTTTCCAGCGCGGCCAGTTTTCCGTGAAGAGCGATATGGTTGGGAGTGTTGTTCATGCGGATATAGGGGATGTCGTGATATCCCAGTCCTTCCTCGAATTCGTATATGGACGTTTGGAAAACGGGAAGGGAAATGGCTCCTTCTATCCGGGGGCTGATTTCTCCCGCATGGATCAGCTTGGTGTCGATGGAATCGGATTTCGATTTCATGATTGTGTCTCCTCTTTAATATCTATGATCG
>JAFGNQ010000044.1 GCA_016926925.1 Candidatus Aminicenantota bacterium | reverse complement strand
TGGGCATCCCATTCGGCCTGGCGCAGGATATCGTCCTGGGGAGTGTCCATCAGGCTGTAGGAGAAGCCGGCTGTACGGGCGTCGATGTGAAGAAGATTTCCGATGCGGGTCCAACTGTGCGGGTTGATGATGATGGAGCCCTTACCGGCCTGACGGTCGACCGAGACGGCCTTCGGGCCGGTGTATGCACTAAATAACCCGGCTGTGGTCGCTCCTCCCGGCCCGCCGTTGAAGAAGACAAAAAGCGGCTTGGATGCGGGGTTGTCGTCAGCCGGTTGATAGACGCGCCAGATCCGTGTCTGGGAAGAACGCAGCGCGAGCCTGTTGAAATAGCTGTTGGTGTGGAAATGATGGAAGTTCTCTTCCAGGGTGCAGAAGCCCGCCTCCGGCCGGGTTTGCGTCCAGAGGACGTTTGACAGCCCTAACATAAACAAGAACCCTATCGAAATTATCAAATTAGGAATGAGCTTTTTCATGATGACCTCCAGGATCGGTTTGTCAAAAATGAAATTCGAAGCCGATATAAGGAATGACGCCCCACATGTAATCGGAAAGGTACTGGTTTCCGTACGGATCCCAATACCTGTAGAGTTCGTTCGGATGATCGAAGACATTCCAAGCTCCGATGAACACGACGAGGTTCGTCTTGTTGAAATAAAACCGCCGTTCCGCTCTCAGGGATAGATTTATGTAATCGGACATATAGGCCGTATTGATGTCATCGACCCAGATCCAAGGATAACCGTACTGGATGGATCTTTGCTCATCCACGGGAGTGTACGTTTTGCCGCCCATCCAGGTCCAGCGCATGTTGAATTCCCAGTATTCGTTGGGCCTGTATCCTCCGGACAGGCAGATGATGTAGCGGTTATGCTGCAGACGGTTATGCCAGCCGCCCATCAGGTCCCGATAATGGGACTGGAAGTAGGTCAGGCTGACCAGACCGTAGAGATTTCTGGCCAGTTTCTTCTGGACCGTGAACTCGATACCGCGGGCACTGCCTTTGCCTTCGTCTACCAGGCGGCCCCAGTTCCCGAACATGGCATTATCGCCGTTTATATTGTCGATCACGAAATAATAGGGAGCCAGAGAAGACATCGGAAAATGATCGTACTGCTTGTCGTAGGCTTCCAGCGTCAGCTGCGTGTCGGACAGGAGGAGGTATTTGAACCCCAGGACGAAATGCCTGGCCTGCATATCTTTTAGGGGGATGTTTTCCGGGTTCTGCTTGAGGAGAAAAAGGGGCATCTGCTGGTAAAACATGCCGAAAGCCCCGTTAATCGACAGCCGCTTGGTCAGAACCCAGGAAAAAGAGAGCCGCGGTGAGAGATGGAGGTGCCTGGATAGCGGGACATAGTCCAGCCGCATGCCTGCAGATAGGGAAAAGTTATAAAAAGGATAAACCAGATAGGTCAGGAAGGCCGCGCCGGAGGTGCCTTTGAGGCTTATGGGCCCGTCATCGACAAAATCATGGCTGCGAAAAGAGACCTGCTGGGCCTCAACGCCGAATTTCAGTTGATGTGCGCTTCCCAGATGAAGCTGATTGACGTTGCGCAGCGATACCCAGTTATTCCGGTAGCTCACAAAGAAGAGGGGCTCGTTGTTCGTAACGCTCCAGGTATCGTCCCGGCCGGTCATATGGGAATAAGAAAGGGATGTATCGGAAAAGCCGTTGCTCCACAAGTGGCGCCAGTTGAGGCCGACGGTGGACATATTGAAGCGTTCCCAACTGTAATCGCCGATGCCCGAGGCCCGCTCGGCCTCGGGATCCTCTTTGGTTTCGCTGTGCCCGTTGATCGTCAAGAGAGACAGGCGGTTGGCGTCGTCGATGTCGTAGACGATTTTGCCTTGGATGTCGTAGTAATCCGAGGGATTTCCCGTATCCAGCAGGCCGGCGATGATGTCGAGGTAGCTGCGGTATCCGGAAACCATGAAGGATCCCTTGCCTTTGGCGAAAGGACCTTCGGCTTGCGCCCCGATACCGATGATGCTCAAATTGAAATGGCCGTTGAGGCTTTGCCTGTTTCCCTCGCGATAGCCGATATCGATTATGGAGGAGAGCCGGTTGCCGTAGGAGGCGTCGAATCCACCGGTAAAGATGTCCAGTCGTTCGATAAAGTGCATGTTCAGCATGTTGATGTTGCCGCCGGAGGCGCCCCATTGAGGAAAGTGGTTGATGTTGGGGATGAAGATGTTGTCCACATAGAATCCGTTCTCGACCGGGCTGCCGCCGCGGACGAGCAGATCGTTGGCTTCTTCGTCGGCCTTGACGATCCCGGGAACGTCGAACAGCGCCCTGCTCACGTCTCCGGCAGATCCGGCATCGCGCCGCAGTTCCTCGGCATTGAACTGCATCTGACTGCCAGGCTTATCCGGTGTCTTGGGGAAATAGTCGGCCGTGACCCGGATTTCTTCAGTGAGGTTCCGCACTGCCAGCAGGTCCACATTGACGAACGTAGCCCGTCCCGGCCGCACCACGACATCGGTGCGGGTATCGGTGTAGTACCCCTCGAGCTCGAAAGCCAGAACGTAATAACCCACGGGGACATTCAAAAACTCGTAGGTGCCGGTGGTATCGCTCCAGGCTTTCCGTATGGAATCTTTGATGGTCACGGAGACGTCCATAAGAGGTTTTTGGGTCTCGTAATCCAGAATCCGGCCTTTGATCGATCCCGCGGGTTTTTTCGATTCCTGGGCCCGGCTTAGGACCGGTGCGGCTGCGGCCAAAACGAATGCCATGCTCATAAGAAAAACTCCGGTTTCCCGAATTCCCTTTTTTGGCTTTAACATTCAGCCTCCTTTTTTGGCGTAGAAAACTCCCTCGTTTTTTTGGCCTGTTTTTAAATTGTCGAAAAACGATATAAACTAAAAGCGAAAATAGAGACCTATCTTGACCTGAAAACCGGAAAGGTCCAGCTCAAAATCCCGGGCACGCCACCAGGTTCCCTGGAAAAAATTCCATCCGTTCGACGGCCAGAGAAAGTGGGCTGTCCCCCAGGGCAGGGCCTTGATATCCTGTTTCATGGCCCAGTCTCCCTCCCAGGTTTCCCTGTGGGATGGCAAAGACCGGGTTCCTGGTCCTGAAATATCGGAGACCTTCTGGAATGCGTAGCCTGCTTCGAGGAACAGCCCGTAGCGCTTGGCGAAATCGAAATCCATTTTGGCTCCCACCTGGAGTGCCAGTCCGGTGCCCTTGCCGGTTTCTTCCAGATATCCCTCCTCAAGAGCGCCGAAATCGCCGCTTGAACCCGAAATGGGCCATCCCGAACTCCAATCCATAAAATAGGAGCATTCGGCGAAAAGCGGTCCTCCGGTCAGGAACGTCTCGAACCGAAGGGAAGAAGAGATTTTCTTACCGAGGTGAATGCCGAAGCTGGGGATGTATCCTTTGGCCGACAGTGTGTAGTTCCGGAGTTCGTCCGTGTATAAAAGTGTGGATCCCGCGCTGTCGACGACTTCAAATGCATTTTTATATCGGGATTCCCTTGCCCCTGTGAAATAAGTAAACCCGATAGAGATGTCGAGCCAGCTCGTGAGGCCGTAGCGCAGCCGCATTCCGGCAGGGATGGAATGTCTGAGCAAATTCGCTTTTCCACCCTCGTTGGTTTTGACGAAGGATAGGATCTGGCCCTGGTTCTCTTGATACTGAAAATAGTCTTCTCCGTAGAAGGTGCCGTACATGTCGTCGAATGTCGCTCTCAAATTCAGATCTCCCGGGTCGATCCGCGAAAACCCGCCGAATATTTCGATCCGCCACCGCTTTTCTCTGCGAGCTTTCGATTTTGGATGGGACGCGGGCAGAACACCTCGAATTTGGGTGGGGATCGTGTCTGTCCGGCTGAAATCCTCCGGGTCCAGCTCCGAGCTCTGGCCGCTTTTCAGTGAGACCTTAGCCTCCCAGATGGCCGTGTCGTCTATGCTGATTATCCGGTAGTTTCCGGAGTCCAACCCGATGGAGATCTCCCGGCCCGGCAGTTTATTCAGTTCCACGACCAAGACATTGTCCCGGTTGTGGATGTATATCCTGCCGCCGAGCGTGTCTTTGAGGACCAGAACGGCCGTGCTCTTCCAGATTTCGGTGATGACCACATCGCCGGTTCCGGACATCTGGATGTGGTAGCTGGGGTGCTGGGGTCCGGCCATGGTTTTTTCGGTTTGTGTCAGGGTGCCGTCGAAGGCGAATTGATAGGCTTCATTGAGCGTGATGCGGCCGTCTTGATTTCTGTCGGCCGCACCGCGCATGCCTGAAATCAGGTTGTGCGTGAAGAACGACCTCTTCAGCCGGCTGGACTCCTGGGCAGCCTCGGTGGCCGAGCTGGAGGTGATGAAAGCATAGCCCTTCATATCGTAAGCGGTATCCATCAGGAAAGGAGGTTTCTTTTTGACCCCCTTGGGCAGTGTCATGGCTCCCGACGCACAGGAGTCGAGTATCCCGATCCGCACATCCGCCCCTATGGCTGTGATCAGGTCTTTGAATTCTTTGTAGGAAACCCGGTCGCTCCCCAGAAAAAGATTTTCCTCATCCGAGTGGCCGGAAAAATAAAAAATCACCTCGACTCTTCTGAACCTTTCTTTGGCCCGCTTCACATCCTCGGAAAGGATGTCGATGGCCTTGAAAAAGGCATCTCTGCTCGGCTCCGTCAGAAAGCGGCTGTCTGCTGGGAGAATCCCACCCATTTCTTCCAGGACCTTTTGCACGGCCCTGGCATCGTCCACAGCGTAGCGCAGAGTCAGCCTGTCCTTTCCCCCGTGGTTGGCGCCGACCAGGAAGGCGAATCTGCGGGTGAGGAGATCGTCTTTCTGTTGGTCGGCCTTGAGCAGGGGAACGAAGAGCGAACCAATAAGACAAACGGCTAAAACACATGCCTGTCTCTTCATGTTTCCACTCCTTTAAGGATAAGAATGGAATGTTGTTTCAAATTTCCAGATAAATCGAGTCCTGCTTGCTTGATCTGCTCCGGATCTTTGATTATGTCTTCCAGTTCAATTAAAACAGAGTCGACATCGATGGGGGATCCTGACGTGAGGAAGATGAAGCGTTCGAATCCGGGAGCATCATCCAGTTCTATGGCGTTCGGCAGCAAACATTGTTTGTTCATCTCCAGCTGCGTGGATTTCCCTTTGGTTTCGGGAAAGTGAAGGGTAATCGTTCCTGTCCCGTCTATGGAAAGGATCGTACCGTAGGATTCTTCCGTGGAGACATAGGCAAGCTGAAGCAGATCTCCTGCCTTTGCCCGGTCTCCGTCCGATAATATTTCCACCCGGTCCTGTATTTTACGGTAAACGAGCAGTTGAGTAACGGATAGGTTCACCTTGGGGATTCCTTTGATCAGCATAAGATCCTGTTCCGAATCGGGGGGTACGATTCCGGACTTCTCTTTGAGCAGGGGAAGAACGAGGATGAGGATTAATAGAAGCGCGGCCGCAGATGAAAATGTGAGAACACGTTTGAGGGGGAAGGATTTTTTCGGAATATCTTCGAGCAGAGTTGTGAGGCCAGCTCTGACGGTTGGGGGAGGATAGAGTGCCAGAATTTCACGGTTGGAAAATTCGATCTCTTCCAGTGCAGTTCGAAGATCCGGGTCGGTGGCGGCCAGCCGTCCGATTTCCTTCGTCTCCTCGTCGGGCAATTCTCCCAGGATATATCTCTCCAGATAATAGGCGCTGATGACTTCTTTGTTCATCAGAATCCTCCCTTAGCTTTGATCCTCCGGCGAAGCTTTTCCAAATGTTTGTGGACTCCGGCGATGGAGAGCCTCATCGTCTCGGCAATCTCTTTTATGGTCATCCCGTTGACAAAATACATGACTGCGATTTTCCGGGGGGTTTCCTTTTCATTCTCAAGGATGTAGCCCAGGAGTTTTCTGGTTGATGCCTCCTGGTCCTGATTTTCGAAAAAAGAAATGTTCTGCAGGATATCCAGGTAGTCTTTTAAGGAATGTTTCCTCTCGTTTCGTATTCTGTTCAAGCAGACATTCGTTGCAATCCGGTACAGCAGGGCAGAAGGGTATTGACCGGTCAGACGGTTTCGATGGGACAGGATCTTCAGGAATACTTCATGCATCGCGTCGAAGGCGGACTGCTCGTTTTTGAGCATTCGCCGGCATCGTCTCAAGACCATGGGACCGTAACGGACGTAAAAAGATTCGATATCGATCAGGATTTCTCCTCTTTCAAAGTATTAAACACCTCCAAGGCGTAAAATTTCACCTCGCCAGCCTATTTAAACATAATTTTTATCAATTTGGTTCTACTGTAATTTGCTATGCAATAAATATACCTATTGTCTTTTGGAGAATCCAGGGTTTAAATTATGACTTTTGTGTAAATATTATTTACAGGTTGGGCTCTGGTCAGATACGGACACAACTTGTTCGAGAGTGAACATAGGGAGTTGGAGAAACGCTGCAAACACGGTTGAGCATCCCGGCATATTTTTTGCTTTGATAAAAAGAAAATGGAGGCTTCTTTTTATTTCAATACGATAGTATGGATAACATAGGGGAGTTATGGGCTAAAGGCTGATTTTTAGGCCCATAAAAAGGCTTCTAAGGATAAGGGCTGAAAGGATACAAATCGCTTAGAAGCTTATTCTAGCCCCAAAAATAGCGTCTAAGCTATCATTGGACGTAAAAAAAGGCGATAAGCTACTGATAAAAAAAGAATTTCTGAGGTCCCATTCACTGCTTTCCGGCCGGACTCTATGAATCCGATCTTTTTT
>JAFGNQ010000316.1 GCA_016926925.1 Candidatus Aminicenantota bacterium | reverse complement strand
CTGGAAGCCTTTTTAAAGCTGGAACCGGATTCTCCCGTTGCTGATAAGGCAAAAGAGATTCTGGAACAACTCAAATAGATATCAATACGAGAGGTTCCTGCCTGCGGCCAAGATGCAGATAGAGTGTGAACCGCCTGAAGAGGATTCGATCACCGAGGGGAAGATCGTTATCAGCACACGCGAATGCGGCCGGGAACTCGCCACTCCGGCGGAAGACGGCTGCTCTATTCTTTCATAAATTTCAGAATCTGCCCCTTTTCTCCGCCGCTGGTTTTTATCTCGGTGTGGTCACCGGCCGCTTGGATGCTCACGCGGTCATGCCCGTCAATCTCTCGGATAAGGATGATTGATCTGAATTATGCGTTAAAAATGTCGATATTGGTTGAGAATAAAGGGATATCGGAATTCGCGAAAGAAAAACGCACTATGGTATTTTTACGTAACAATACTAAGGAGGAAACTGTGATAAGAAATGATATGAAGTTATCGGTCAGAATGATTTTGGGTATTGTAAGCCTTATCATCCTTTGTTCCTGGGGAATGGCTCAGACCGACACCATCGGCTTCGACTCGGACCGCTGGGAGCTTCTGCCGGGAAGCAAAGTTGTCGAACATCTTGGACGGCAAAGCCTTATGGGCGGTGCTGTCCTCAAAGATGTTTTGCTCGAGGACGGCGTCATCGAGGTGGACATCTCCTTTACCGGCGACCGCTGTTTTCCCGGGTTTAGCTTCCGCAGGAGTGATGATGCCAATTATGAAGAGTTTTATATTCGTCCCCACAAGAGCGGGCAGCCGGATGCGCTCCAGTACACGCCGGTATTCAACGGTCTTTCGGCCTGGCAGCTTTACAGCGGAGAGGGCTTCACCAATGTCTGGAACTTTGAAAACGAAAAGTGGTTGCATGTCAAGATGGAGATTTCAGGAACACAGGCTAGGGTCTATCTCGGCGAATCCCAAAAGCCTGCGCTTGTCGTTCATTATCTGAAGCACGACCCTGTAGAGGGAGCCCTAAGCCTCAAAGTTACGCCGCAACCCAGCCCCGCAGCCTATTTCTCCAATTTCAAATTCACCCGTACTGACAATCTGAATTTTGATCCCCCTCCCGTACTTGAGACGCCTGTGGGAATGATGGTGGATTGGGAGATCACCCAACCTCTGAAATACAATCTGGTTGATAGACGAAGATATCCCACTGAGCAAGAGCTCGGGGAAATCGCTTGGCAGAAAATCAAGAGTGAGCCGTCAGGCCTGGTCAACATTTCCCGTTATGCAAGAAAAAGCCCGGCGCTTCCCGATGTCGTTTTTGCCAGAACAGCCATCATTTCGGAGAAAGAAAGACTGATGGAGCTTCAGTTCGGATACAGCGATGTCGCGAGCATTTTTATCAACGGCCGGCCTGCTTTTTACGGGAACAGCAGTTTCCGTTTGAGGGATCCATTTTTTCAAGGCCTTGTCGGCTTATTCGATTCGGTTTATCTGCCTTTGGAAAAGGGGAAAAACGAAATTCTTCTTATGATCGCCGAACAGATGGGCGGCTGGGGCTTTATGTGTTGTGACGGTGAGGCCGTGTTCCAGCACGAAAAATTATCGAAAGCATGGGAATTGCCCTATCGGCTCAGCTTTCCCGAGACCGTAATTTATGATAATAAGAGAGATCTTCTTTATGTCAGCAATTATTTTTCTGAGGGGACTCAATACGTGTCGAAAGTCACTCTAAATGGAGAGATCGAAAACCTGGAATGGATAACAGGTCTAAACAGGCCGACCGGAATGGCTATCCATAAAGATAGACTCTATGTCGTGGAGAGAGCGAGTCTTTTAGAGATCGATATCGATGCGGGGGAGATACTCAAAAAATATGCGGCTCCCTCTCCAGCCGTAAACGATATAGCCTTCGATCAAGAAGGAAATGCTTATATCTCCGATCCTCCGAATAGCCGAATTCTCATTTTTAAAAATGGAAAAATATCCGAATGGTTGAGAAGTGCGGAAATTGCAGGTATCAACGGGCTTCACGTCTATGAAGGGCGGCTTTATGGAGGCTCTACGGACGACGGCAGTTTGAAATCTATCGGACTTACGGACAAAGAGATCAAAACTCTGGCCAGTATCAAAGCCGGTGCCATCATAGACGGTCTCGAGGATGATGGAAGAGGCAATTTGTTGGTTTCCGATTACAACGGAAGAGTCTTTCGAATTACTATGAACGGAGAGAAAACTCTTCTTCTCGATACACAAACTCCTAAACACTATTGTGCCAACTTCGCCTTTATCCCGGAGAAAAATCTTCTGGTTATTCCAAGTTTGTTCGATAACCGGATTATGGCCTTCAAGCTAAATCGCAACTAAAAACCCTTTTTCCAAACGCATCGTGTGATATCGTTCTTTGGTTTCGTCTTTCTTGACACTCAGGGAGGCTTGTGATATCTCTATTTTCGGAGACAAAGAACTCGATTTGGGAAAAAAACCAAACAGAGCCTTTTACCTAAAGAGTACGCCTTCTTCCAAAAGCTCATCCTCGAATTTCCTCATTTTCTCAAAGAAATTGGATTTCGATTGCTCAGTGTGTGAAATTTTTGGACGGGGGATTCTAAGTTGAAACAAAATTCGTCAAGTTGCGAACAGCCGACTTCTTACGAAGCAACGTCCGTCCAGTTGGCCCGGCATCTTGGTTTGTTCGAGGCCACTATGATCGGCGTCGGCGCTATGATCGGCGCCGGCATATTCGTCTTGACCGGTATCGCTGTCGGGAATGCGGGCCCCGCCGCTGTCATTGCATTCGCTTTGAACGGCGTCGTAACGCTTTTTACAGCCCTCAGTTATGCTGAACTGGCTAGTGCCATCCCGGAAGCGGGGGGAGGCTATTCCTACATCAAGAAAGTCATGCCCAACTCGATTGCTTTCATGTCGGGTTGGATGCTCTGGTTTGCCTACATTGTCGCTTGCAGCTTGTATGCCAAAGGGTTCGGCAGCTATTTCCTGGAATTTTTCGAACGCTATCTTCCTAAGGCAACCCATCATGTCGTCGGCTTTTTGGGGCCGGGGCCTGCAGTGGCGCTTTTAACGGTTTCCGTGGGCGCTTTGTTCTTGGCCATCAATATCATAGGAACTCATGCCAGCGGAAAAACGGAAAATGTCATCACGCTCGCCAAAATCGTTATCCTCTCCGTTTTTATCTTTTTCGGCGTTAAGCAAGTGCTGAGTGCACCCAATGTGACTGCAGAGAATTTCACTCCTCTCTTTCCGCTGGGATTTTCGGGAGTGCTTGCAGCTATGGGATTGACTTTCATTGCCTTTGAGGGCTATGACTTGATCGCTACGGTCAGCGAAGAGGTCAAGGACCCCCGCCGAACCATTCCCAGAGCCATTCTCTATTCGTTATCCATCACGATTGTCATATATTTGCTGGTTGTGTTTTCCAGTATCGGTGCTGTTCCTGCAGCCGAAGGCTTGCCCACCTGGAAATTACTGGGTAAATACCAAGAAATGGGAATCATCCGGGCTGCGCAGGGCTTCATGCCCAAGTTCGGTGTTATCCTGATACTCGGAGGCGGGTTGTTCGCCACATTGAGCGCCTTGAACGCGACGGTTCTAGCCTCATCCCGGGTGGCTTTTTCAATGGGCAGAGATTGGATGCTCCCCAATCAATTGAGCCGTATCCATTCCATAAGGAAGACTCCTGTGCTGGCCATCAGCCTTAGCGGCGTTTTATTTCTTGCCGTGGCTGTGTTCCTGCCATTGGAGATCATCGGTATTTCCAGCAGCCTGCTGTTTCTCATGACCTTCGCTCTCGTCAACGTCGCCCTGATTATGTATCGACGCCGGAGTACATCTCCAAAAACGGGCTTCCGTGTTCCTTTTTTCCCTCTGACTCCCATCTTAGGTGCGCTCACCAGTGCCGGACTGGCTGTCTATCAATTGGTCAAAAATCCTTCAGCGCTTGCTATGTCTGTAGGTTGGATTCTTGTCGGCTTGATGATTTATCTCACTCTGTTTTCCAAACGGGTCTGTATAGCCGATGTTCCAAAGACCATAGAAACACCCGAGCTTCTCGATTTAAAGAAAACAAAGAAGTATAAAACGCTGGTCCCGCTTGCCAATCCGGAGAGAGTCCAGCCTCTTGTCGAGTTGGCCGGAAAAATTGCCTGCAGATCGCGAGGAGAAGTTCTTGCTTTATCAGTTGTTGACCTGCCTGAGGTGACCGGATATTCGGATGCGCAGCCTTTCGTCGAGGAAGCACATGTGCTCTTAAAAGTCGCCAATGAAGTTGCCATAGATCGGAAGATTCCTTTTTCCTCCTTGCTCAAAATCGGACGGTCGGCGGCTGCGGAAATCATTCAAGTCGCTAAAGAGAGCGGTTGTCACTTGATATTGCTCGGATACAAAAAGGATGAAGATCCCCTCGAGAACAGTGTGATCCATCGCATCATCACCCACCAACCGTGCGATGTAGCGATTTTAAAGAGCGGGAGACTTTCCGCTGATTCTTTTCGAAGAATATTGATTCCATTGGGCGGAAGAGAAGTCCACGACAAGATCAAGGTCCGCATCGTTCATTGTCTCTATCAGGAAAAGGAAAGCCGGGTGACCTTAATGACCGTTATTCCGCCGGGATCGAGTGAGACGAGACGTCAGCGGGCCTATGAGATGCTCAAGCGATCGGCTAAAGTATATCAGGTATCAGAGGCGGAATTGATTGTGGATGAGAATGATCAGACTGCTCTGGCCATCATCCAGCGGGCCGTGGGTTATGATCTGCTTGTTCTCGGGATGAAAGATGAGCCCTGGTTCAAAATTTTCTTTTTCGGAACTCTGGCCCAACAGATAGCGGGACAAGTGCAGTGCCCAACAATTTTAACCAAAGCCCGAATCCCCCAGAGGGCGAAAATCAAAGGCTTTTTTGGAATCAAGCCGTACCCATAAAATTTGCTTCTGTTCCTCTGATATGACATAATAAAGGCTATGTTTGTTTATTTGCTGTGTAGAATCAAATTTATTTAACCGCGCCTTCTTTTTTCCCCTGCATGGAACCTCAAGCTGAAAACGATTTTCCTTGGGCACTGTGACGGAAAAGTTCGGGCGTATTTCACTATGAGCAGTGTTTGTGATTCGATCCGCATATGCGGTAGCTAGCTTGGATAAAGGAATTTTCGATATGATGGACTGGAATTTTGAACCTTCCCAGGTTTTGAACGGTAAGGTCTCCTATCCCTTGGAGAATTTTTTGCGGGAATTTAAGGAGGAAGTGAAAGCGAAATTGTTGAAGAATCATTTTGAAAAAGTGCCCGAAGAAGGAGATCTGAGAAACGATTTCGATCGGGCCGTAAGAGATGTGTTCGATTTCGAATGCCAGATATGCTTCATGGCAGCAGTCAGAAAGACACGCCTGAAAGATCTCCTTGATCGTTCACGGGAACAGGAAAAAGAAATCATTAAAAGCACAATTTTGGAAAACAAAGACAATATTGAAATGCTCCGTGCTATTGCATTGCATTCCTTCAGAAAAGAAATCAAAAAGGGGCTGACCAAGAATCAAGCACTCAAGAAAATCGATGATAGACATAAGGAATTGATACTTAAATTCATAATCTGAAACAGAGAAAGAATGGCAAAGATAACGGAATACAATTTACGAAGCAGGAAAAAAAATAGGCGTGTCTCGCTTTACACGGACTATCTCGAAATGGACTTGATTGTCAAGGGAAATTCCCCTTTTGGAAGAGACGGTTTGCAGGCCTCCAAAAAGCTTTTCGGGAGTGTCATCGAAAGGAAGAAGAATAAGGCGCAGAGGTTTGAGGTCACCGACAGGACGACTGATCCCGTGAAGCTCTATCTGATGGATATGGGCGATATATCTCTATTAACGCGGGAAGGGGAAGTTACTCTTGCCCGGCATATCGAGAGATGCAATAAAGTCATTCTAAAATCACTTTTTAATACGCAGTGGGTTCTAAATGAAATTTTCAGTCTGAAGGATGATTTGGACGAAAATCCGGGAATACTGGACAAGGCTTTCGATTTCGAGGGAGATGGTTTATCCGATCAAGGCATGGATCAAAGAAAGGCTGCATTTTTGGATGAGATCGACAAAATTGCAGTTCTCAACTCCCAAATAAAAAATATACCCGCAACAAAGAAGAACCGACTCCAAAGAGCACGCCTTGTCTTGAAAATCATTAGGACAGTTCTGGAACTCAACATCCAGTCGGGTTATATCGAAGAATTGGTCTTTTCAGTTTTTGAGAAGTTGAAGGAAATCAATGAGCTCGAAGAGATAAAAGAAGATTTGCTTATAGCTCTGAACAAAACCCGGAGCAGCAAAAGGAAGTCGGAAATTCAGATAGAGATCAAGACGGTGGACAGCCTTATGCGGAAGTACAGACGAGAAATAGGACTGACCCCTGATCAGTTAAGAAAGGTCCTGCGTGAGATCTTTATCGCCATGAAAATTCGTGACCATGCAAAAAATGAATTGGTTGAAGCGAATTTACGTCTGGTTGTGTCCCTTGCGAAAAAATATATGAACAGGGGACTGCGGTTTCTCGATTTGGTTCAAGAAGGAAATATCGGACTGATGAAGGCCGTCGATAAATTCGAGTACCGAAGGGGTTACAAATTCTCGACTTATGCAACATGGTGGATACGACAGGCTATCACTCGAGCAATCTCGGATCAATCCAGAACCATAAGAATACCTGTGCATATGATGGAAACGATAAACAAGATCAACAAGGTAACCCAAGGCTTTGTTAGGGAAAAAGGAAGGGAACCCACCCATTTGGAGTTGGCTAAAAGAACCGGCCTGCCGGTTGAGAAGGTGCGTAAAATCCTGAAAATAGCCTTGGAACCGATATCCCTCGATACGCCTATCGGGGACGAAGAAGACAGTTTTCTCAAAGATTTCATCGAAGACGATGGATTTCCTTCCCCGGATGAAACGGTAATAAACAAAACTCTGCGTGAGAAAATTGATGAAGTCCTGGATACGATTCCCGAACGGGAGGCGAAAATCCTAAAGCTGAGATTCGGGCTTTGGAGGGGGAATGAGCATACACTGGAGGAAGTGGGACAGCAATTCAAGGTAACCCGCGAGCGGATCAGGCAGATTGAAGCCAAAGCTTTGCGGAAATTGAGATCCCCCCGCCGCAGTGAGAAGCTGAAGGCCTTTCTGGATAACACCAATTGATATGTCTTGATTCGATCTGATATTTTCGAATTGCCTTTGGCTCTGCTCAAGAGATAGATACGAATTCTCTTACAGTTATAAAGGTCGAATGGAGGAGTTGTATCCTCCTATTCGAATCATTTTTAATATGATAGACATGACGTAAGATGGGTTTGCATATTAATGCAGTGTAAGGAGAAAAGAATTTATGAAAAGCTTGGATGAGTACCTCCCCATTGTTGGAGAAAAAGTCATTGCCGACATTTATCAAAAAGCCTACAGACTGATCAACAGGCATATCGTTCACATCAACTCAACCGCTTACGGCGGAGGAGTGGCCGAGATATTGAATAATCTCGTTCTTTTGATGAACGATGTCGGCGTCGATACAGGCTGGAGAGTATTGCTGGGTTCGCCGGATTTTTTCACCGTGACAAAAAAATTCCATAACGCTCTTCAGGGAGATTCCATAAATTTGTCCAATAATAAAAAAAATCTTTACTTGGATACCAATGAACGCTTCTCCAGATTCACACACCTCGATCACGACTGTGTCATCGTGCACGATCCGCAGCCTCTGCCCCTGATAAAATTCAATAGAAAGCGACAGCCCTGGATTTGGAGATGTCATATCGATATCACAGATCCGAACGAACAGGTGTGCCAATTCATCAAGCCTTTCATCCTTCGTTACGATATGATGATCATTTCCTCCGAAAGATTCAGAAAGAATGATCTTCATATAGAACAGCGAATCATACACCCTTCCATCGATCCTCTTTCGCCAAAAAATATGGTTCTCTCGGAAGAAACGATTTCCAAAATCTTTGCTAAATTCAAGATCCCTACCGATAAGCCGATCATTGCCCAAGTATCGCGTTTCGATCCCTGGAAAGACCCTGAAGGTGTGCTCAAGGTCTTCGAAATTATCAAGGAAAAAGTCGATTGCCGGCTCATTTTTTGCGGCAATATGGCTCCGGATGATCCCGAAGGAATCCCTGTCTATAACCGTATGTGCAAACTTGGCAAGAAGCACTTGGAGAAAGGAGATGTTCTTTTCATTTTGATGGATAATCAGATTCTCGTAAACGCTCTTCAGAGAGAATCTGCTGTTATCATTCAGAAGTCCTTACGTGAGGGTTTCGGGCTTACTGTAGCCGAGGCTCTTTGGAAACAAACGCCTGTAGTGGCCTCCAATGTCGGTGGAATTCCCGAGCAGATGGTGGACAACGAAACGGGATTTTTAGTAGATCCTGAAGATCTCGATAGTTGCGCAGAAAAAATAATCCTTTTGCTCAAGGATGAAAAACTGCGTCATCAGATGGGCCAGAATGGAAAAGAGAACACTCGAAAAAAGTTTCTTATTACCAGACATCTGGATGATTATTTGAAGCTATTACATGACGTGTTGAACAATCACTGAGCCTGAATCATTCATAAAAAATGG